>DATDKN010000335.1:0-2785 GCA_036519995.1 Terrimicrobium sp.
GATCACGACCACTTTAGCACGAAGACTCCGACTATCTCGTTCCCGGTCGTGTTAGGTTTTTGATCTACTCCGATCCTCCAGTTCCACCCGGCTCGGAATGGCTTGGTGGGAAAGATCGAGATAGCTATGCGATTTCCGATCGCCACGGCGAGTTCGCAGAATCTTGTCAAGTTGTCATAAGCGGACCTGCGCGTCATTGCCCAAGCTCCAACCACGTTTTGAGGAACTTGCCGCGAATCACCGCCCACTTGATCCACAGACCTCGTTGACAGCCGTAAAGCGCGCAAACTCAGTATCTCGGAAGCGAGACTTCGGCAATTATCTTGGCTCTAATTTTCAAACCCCGACGCCCACGCCGGTTGCCCATCATGAATAGCGTATTCCATTACTTTGCCTTTGAGAATCCCTGATTGCGTATCGAACAATTCGACGGCTGCAGGTCCCCGATCGCCTCGCGACTTGATGACGATTTCCGTGTTGCGATTGATGATTTCCCATCTTTCAACATTGGGCAAATCAGTCCGTATCAAGCAAACGGTCATTCCTCGCCGTAGCAAACGCACGCTAGTTTGCTCCACGCTGACATCCAGCGGAGGATAGCCCCGCTTGGGAGCGGGACTTACCGCACAGCCCACGAAGATGAGCAGAGCCGCCAAACTGGCGAAAATCACAGGTCGAAATTTCACGGCGCGCACGACAGATCGGGGGAACTGAGCACGCTTCTACTCAATAGTGCAAGCCTGGGAAATGAATATCTTCGTTCGGTCGGAAGCTAAAAAAGAAAGCCGCCTCGAGTCTCCCCGAGGCGGCTTTTGATTCTTTGAGACGCGTCTATCGCGTCGGAATTAGTAGTCCATTCCGCCCATTCCTCCGCCGCCTGGCGGCATCGGAGGCGTCTTCTCCTTTTCCGGAACCTCTGTGACGAGGGCCTCGGTCGTGAGCAGCAGACCGCTGATCGAAGCGGCGTTTTGCAGCGCGCTGCGGGTCACTTTGGTTGGATCCACAACGCCAGCCCTGACGAGGTCTTCATACTCACCAGTCGCTACATTGTAGCCTTCATTGCTTCCCTTGCGCTTCTTGACTTCCTGCACGATGAGGGCTCCCTCCTTGCCGGCATTGTCTGCCAGGGTGCGGAGAGGTTGCTCGATAGCCCGACGGACGATTTGGAGTCCGATCTTTTCGTCGCCTTCGAGGGCAACGCTATCGAGCGCCTTTTGCGAACGGATGAAAGCAACTCCACCGCCCGGAACGATCCCTTCCTCAACGGCCGCGCGAGTCGCGTGGAGCGCGTCTTCAACGCGAGCTTTCTTTTCCTTCATCTCGGTCTCGGTCGCGGCGCCGACATTGATGACCGCCACGCCGCCCGCGAGCTTGGCCAGGCGTTCCTGGAGCTTCTCGCGATCGTAGTCGCTGGTGGTCTCTTCGATCTGACGCCGGATCTGGGTGACACGGCCCTGGATGTCCGCGTTCTTGCCCTCGCCTTCGATGACCGTAGTGTTCTCCTTGTCGATCATGATCCGTTTGGCCCTTCCGAGATCCTCAAGCGTGATGTTCTCCAACTTGATACCGAGATCTTCGGTAATGACGCGTCCGCCCGTCAGGACAGCGATGTCTTCGAGCATGGCCTTGCGCCGATCGCCAAAGCCAGGGGCTTTGACGGCTGCAACTTGGAGCGTGCCACGGAGTTTGTTGACGACAAGCGTGGCAAGCGCCTCGCCTTCGACATCTTCAGCGATGATCAGAAGCGGCTTGCCGGCCTTCGCCACCTTCTCGAGAAGCGGCAGCAGATCCTTGAGGCTGCTGATCTTCTTCTCATGAATCAGGATGTAAGCGTTCTCCAGAACCGCCTCGAGATTTTCGGCATTGGTCACAAAATAGGGCGAAAGATAGCCCTTATCGAACTGCATGCCTTCGACCACATCCAGCGTGGTCTCAATGCTCTTGGCTTCTTCCACCGTGATGGTGCCATCCTTGCCAACCTTGTCCATGGCGTCGGCAATGATCTGACCGATCGTGGTGTCCCAGTTGGCCGAAACTGTCGCCACTTGGGCGATCTCGGAGCTATCCTTAACCTTCTTGCTGATCTTGGCGAGCTCGGCAACAACAGCTTCAACGGCCTTGTTGATTCCGCGTTGGAGGCTGGTTGGGTTCGCGCCCGCGGTGACGTTCTTGAGGCCTTCGCGGTAGATTGCCTCGGCGAGAACAGTCGCCGTGGTAGTTCCGTCACCGGCTATGTCGCTGGTCTTGCTGGCGACTTCGCGGACAAGCTGGGCTCCCATGTTTTCATAGGAGTCCTCGAGCTCGATTTCTTTGGCGACGGTCACGCCGTCCTTGGTAATGGTGGGGCTGCCGAATTTTTTGTCGAGAATCACATTGCGGCCGGCCGGGCCGAGGGTGGCCTTTACGGCTTTCGTGAGCTTCTCGATGCCGCGGAGCAGCGAGTGCCGCGCGGATTCGTCAAACGTGAGTTGTTTGGCTGCCATAATAGATAATTACTATTTTGATCTGTTATCGTTGCGAAGCATTAGCCGATAATGCCGAGGATATCATCCTCACGCATAATCAGGTAGCTCTCGCCTTCAATTTTCACTTCTGTGCCGCCGTACTTGGAGATCAGGACTCTGTCTCCCTTCTTGACGGTAAACTCGATGAGCTTTCCATCGTCATCGCGTTTTCCCGTCCCGAGGGCAACTACCTCTCCTTCCTGGGGCTTTTCTTTGGCGGTATCGGGAATAATGATACCGCCCTTCTTGACTTCCTTCTCTTCGAGCGGGTGCACGAGCAC
>DATDKN010000336.1:0-6202 GCA_036519995.1 Terrimicrobium sp.
GTAATGCTCCCGGGCAGCTCTTTGTGGGCAACGAGCAGGTGGACTTAAAGCTAGCGTTCAAGAAAGGCGACTTAATGGGCGGGGTTCCGCTTTCGCTCGAGATTCAGGAAGTCGGCACGCGGACGCCGGGAAAAGTCGCCGGAGGAATGACGGGTTGGACCGACACCAGCGGAAAGGCGCCGCTCTTTGATCTTATCGGAACGCCGGTGAAGCACAATTTCACGGCGGATTTTGGCAACAAGGACGAGATCATCGTCGAACTTAAGAACCTTCCAGTATCGCAACGATTCGGCACCTACGCTTTGATCCTCTCGCGTGGCGGCGACCGTCAATTCCTCGGCACGATAGCGAGGGTGCCGAAGCCGCGCGCCGACGGGACGATCGACAATGTGCCCATTCTTGGCGAGGGCGGTTTCGTCAAGAAGCCGTGGATGGCGAAGATTTACGCCCGCATGGGGATTCGCGGATGGCGCGCGGAGACGAGCTGGAACGCAAAACAGGATGCCAGTCGCAATTGGGAAGAGTATGACGCCATGTTTGCCGCGGCCAAAGAGGTTGGCTGCAAGATCATGGCCATGCCCGGCGCGACGCCGACCTGGACGTGGCCGTTCGCGCCCCATCAGACTCCAGCGTCAGTGGCTCCAGATTGGGACGGCAGCCCCTACGGAGGCCGCTCGGACTGGGTGTGCGACCCGAAATATTATCCCGAGTACGAGAAGTGGATGAAAGAGTTCGCTGTCCGCTACTGGGACAATGGCAATGGCGCGCTCTGGGGTGTCGAAAATTATAACGAGCCGTGGGAGGGTGGTGGCATCTCCGGCTGGGCAAGAGATTGCCTTCAGTATCGCGAGATCCAGAAGCTCATTGCTCGAGCCGTAAAATCGGTTGATCCGAGGATCAAACTTCTCGGCACCTCCTCGATTATGAACACGGAAGACAAGCTGTATCCCGACGGCTCCGATGAATTTGATCAATACATCGACGTCTTTACTGACCATTACGTAGCACCGCGCGGCTGCTACGGCCCGATGGTCGCCCGTGCGCGCGGAAAGGAGTCAATGGAAACGGAAACCTGGTTTGTAGGCACGGAATACCAGTTGCCTCAGGGCGTGACGCAGTTCCTCGCCTCCGGCCAAAACCATATGTCGCCGTGGCATCCGAGAGTGCTTTTTGAGCAGCTCCCCGGCGGAGGCGAGGAATCAATCATCCCGAGTCCGGTGGTGACGGCGACGGCCGCCTTTAACTACTTTGTCACCGGCAGACCCTTTGAGAAGGTTGTCTTCAAGGATCATCTGCCGTGGGTTTTCCAATTTGGGAAGGACGACGATCCAAATTCGCTTCTGGTCGTTTTCGGCCAGCTGGTCAGCATCGGGTCGACTGATGTGAGGGATCGTCTTTGGGCGCAGGTCGAAGGATCGCCTGGCGGCGAGATGATCATCGACAACTCCGATGGGCTGCTCCGGTTTTACGATTTGAGCGGCAATCCTTGCTATGTGGGGGAAAAGACTGTCAAGCTGCCGATGAGCGTCTTCCCGTCATACATTATTTGCGCCAAGGGCCCGCAAGCTGCGGCTGAGCGATTGGCTCGGGCAAAAATTACCGGCAAGCGCCCGGTGGAAATTCTTCCAAGGGACTTCACGACCTTGATCACCGCCAAGGACGCCGCGTTGTTGGTTGGCGTCCACAATTGCCTGAATCGTTCGATCAAGGGCCGCCTATCGGTAAAATCGCCCGCAGAGATTGGCTTGGCATCCAACGCGCAAGAGATCGAGCTCGGGCCGGGCGAGACGAAAACTCTGAGCTTCGCGGTGAGGACGGCAACGCCCCAGGAATCAAATGCCTATCCGTTTGAGTTTTCTTTTAGCTCTGATGCGGGCAACGCGGACTATAAGGAGGTCCTGAACTGCGCCGTCGTTCCCAAAGCAACAATAAACGTGGATGGCAACCTTGCGGAATGGAAGAATATCCCCGGAGTCACTATCTTCGGCAAGGATGAGAGCGTCGATAGCATCGAGGTCTTGCGGCGTCCTTGGCTGGCGCTCAAGGAGTCTCACCCGGGCCTGGTGTCCGGCCGCTTGAAGATGGCGTGGGACGACGAGAACCTGTACGTTTGCGCCGAAGTTAATGATCCTACCGACCAGAAAAACGCCTTTCCGATGGAAGGCCGCGACGAAAACAAGTACTTCCATAGCAAAGCATCCGACGAACGAGAGCCATACAAGAAGTGGCTCGCCAAGAACGCTCCAGGGCGTAGCTTCGCGGAGGTCCCCTACGTCTACGCTGACGATCCGGAAAATCCTCGCCAGCCAGGCTTGCCAACCATTCCCTTTCGCCGAGATCGTCTGCAGCTTGGCTTCGACGTTACCGAGGGCTGGCATGATATGGCTGGGGATGCTGACCGCGTGCCCTACGGGTTCCACGCGGTGCCAGATACCGATTACGAATTTAGTCTTTATGGTTGCGAAGGGGGAGGAAGCGAGCTTTGGCGGCATCTGGCTCCAGGTTTGCCGCGCATCCATGACTTTCCTCGCCAGCCTCGAGGCGAGAATACGACAGGAATCGTGAAGGACGCGCGCCACGTCGTGAAGCGTGACGGAAGTATCTACCTTTACGAAGCAGCCATCCCAAGGTCGGCGCTGAGCGATCTAAAGCTGCAAGCAGGAACCGACTTTGGCTTCATTTTCAAAATTGGCAACGGCGACGGCGCACAGGTGGAGTCCGGAACAGACAAGGCGGTAACTAAGAGCAACAGCCTGAGCCTGCATCCCTATTGGAATCCGCACTCCAACTGTGGCGTTCGTTGGACCTTGGTGAACTGAGGATGTCAGACTGCCATATGCCGTTTGCGAGTATCGACCGAGAAGAGACGCGTAAGTCATGCGTTTCTCTGGGCGGATCTGTCAGGATTGACCTCCTCGAACAGGACGGAGAGTTTCTCGGCCTTGGCGCCGTCTCCTGTGGGGGCGTCTCGCTGCGCAATCCAAGGCGGCCTATGTTCGTCTTTATCCGCAACCCTTGGGGCATCCAGTTGTGCAACTTTCGCATCGCCCAGCATGAGGAGCGCGCCGGCGAGACGCGGCTGATATTCACGATGGATGCGTTCCAAGATGGCCTAATGGATTGGCAGCTTCACGAGTGCCGGCCTGTTCGGAATGTCAGCGGATTGGTCCAGCGGGCCGATGCCGGCCACGGACGCTGAGCTGACCCTCGAGCTACGTCCAGTTTCCCGGCGCATTGGCGATCATGAGTTTTACGGCTTCAGTTATCAGTATTTCTACCGAAGTTCGGAAATCCCGATCTACATGCTGCTCGATCGTGGTACCTGGGAGCTGGAGGGAACCGCGCGAGCGAGCGAGCTTTGGCTGCGACAGAGCTGTGCCCCGCCGATCTACCGTCCAGATTCGCCTGACGAGCACTATTCGACCGAATGGTATCTACCTGGCTCCACGAATTCTAACATCTTCCAGTTCCTGCCCCTGCAGACACAGCTGCAGGGATTCACAATGACGGCCGGCGATGCGGGTATCCTGTTGACCTGGTCGCCAAAAGTTTATCACGTGCGGACGCTCATCGAGAAGCCGCGTGCGGCCGATGTCTTCGTCCACATGCACGAGCACTGCGGCGATCTCTCAGACACCTTGGAGAGCGCACCGATGGAAGTGCTCTTCTCGCCCGGTGCCACTGGTCGTGTTGAGCGGGCCAACGTCCACGGAGACATGCTGGAGCTGGTCTACGAAACGTTGCACGCCGACATCGGGCTGCGCCGCGAATACGTTCCCACCTACGGTCAGATCGAGGAGTGGGAGGAGGCCGATTTGGAGCTCTATCGCCGTGAGGGTTTGCCCGCGCTCGCCGCCGCGGGTGTCAAACACGTCGAGCTCGCCAATCAATTTCAGAACAACATGAACACATGGGGCCTCTCAAACATGTGCTGCAACGTTGATTTCAAGGTGGCCGAAACCGTTGGAGAGGACAAGCTGCGCGCTCTTTGCAGCGACGCTGCCAAACGCGGTATCCGCGTCGGGATGTGGGGAAACACGGCCATCGCCGTCAACACCGTGCAGTTCGCGCGGCGGCAAGGTCGGCCGAAGCGGATTGATCATCTGCCCTTGGAGGGCTCGATCATGGAGGCGCTCGACAAGTCTAAGCGTCCCTTCGTGATCAACAGCTACGGCGCAATCGAGGCCGACCACTATACCACGAGCTTCTGCGTGCTGAACTTGCGAGACCCGGTGGTTCGAGACTACTGGCTGACCGCCTGGAGCCGCCTATACAGCGAGATCGGTATTACCGGCATCTTTCTCGACAGCTCCTTCAATATGTCTAGCGATAAGTTTGATTGACGTTTCAACGCCGATCCGGAGGCTGCAGCCGGCTCGGCGACCATCGACCAGACCCACTTGCTCGAGGCGATGCGGCCGGCGCGCACTCCTCCCTCCAGCATCGAGACACAGTACTACGCCCATCTCGACCTCGTGCGCTCGATGCAGCATCAAGGCTACGTCTACTGCAACGAAGACTGTGGGGTCTTCGGTCTGCATCGCAGTGGACCGGGTGTCGCGATGCGCCTGAACAATCTTTCGATGTGGCGAGAATTCATCACCCTGTTCGACATCGACGCGATACGCAAAGCCAATGCTCGTCCTGATGAGGTGTTTTTCAAAGGTCTCGCTTACCGGATGATGTGGTCGCTTCTCTGGAACGTCCAGCGACGTGAGTTGAACTTCACTTGGAATGAGGACTCGGAGGAGAATCGACCCTCCGAGTGGCACCTGGCACTCTACAAGGCCTACAATGCTGTCGAAAAGCACATGAAGCTTCGTAAGATTCTGTCGGACGAGACAGGTGTTCTTTACTCCGACGGATCGAAGCAGGTTCTCTGGAGCTTCGTTCCGTTGCGGTTGAGGTTAGATTCAGTGTCTGATGTACGAGAGCTGTTGTCCGGCCACGTTTGCCAGACCGATGTGCTGGAAGCGAGCAAGCATGGAATCTATCTCATTCAATGAGGGGCGCGCTTACGGCTGAATGACGTTGGCTTCCGGAGCTCGCATGATTGATCGTGATCTGTAGCAGCAGCCACTGATTGGCAGTCTGACGCAATCTTACCTCGGCGTGCATGCGCCAGTAAAGGCGCCTGCGATTCCTTTCAGGAGCGAAAGTGTCAAGCCTGTCCATGTCCAATGACAAAACGCCCAGCGATAAGGCGTCTCGATTGAAGGTAGCTGGCATCGGTGTTGTGACGACGCTCCTCTACCTCTGGCTGGCTGTGCGGGGCTCGGGCGGATTGGCCGCGTTTTTCCGCCATCCGGCACGAACAGGTGTAGCAGTGGCCAGTGTCTTGATGGCCAGCGCGGCCTTTTGCAGCGACGCCAATCTAAGTTCCGGCGAGCGCGAAGACCGTTCCAATCGTTGGATCTTCGTTCCGCTCTTGACGATTGGTTTCCTGACCGGTTTCCTGCCAGCCTACACTGAGCGAAAGGGGTGGTGGATCCTCGATGGAGATATCGTTCGCTGGCTTGGCGTCTTCCTCTATGTGAGTGGTGGCGCATTGCGGATTGCGCCAGTCTTTGTCCTCGGCCGTCGCTTCAGCGGACTGGTGGCTATCCAGCCGGGACACGAGCTGGTAACCGACGGCATCTATGGCAGAGTGCGACACCCGAGTTATCTGGGATTGATCATCATGGGGTTCGGGTGGGCACTGACGTTTCGTTCGGGAGCCGGGATGGTCCTCGCAGGCCTCGTCATTCCGCCGCTACTTGCACGCATCCGGTCGGAAGAGGCTCTATTGCGCTCACAGTTTGGCGAGGAATACGACAGTTACCGCCGCCGCACCTCGCGGCTCATTCCCGGCATCTATTGAGGCGTTCTAACTTGGACCGGATACCGCATAGAGCTTCTTGCCGAAGGCGGTGGCAACTGGGTCGAAACGGCGCTCGCGAATCTTCAAGGCATCGAGAAATCTTACCCGGGCGTCCACGCCCTCAAGGGTGCGCGCGGCGCCGTTGAAACACTCTCGCGCCAGTGAGATCTTTTCCCCTTCGCGCCTATGCTATTTGAGTTACCGGCCTAAAAAATACCCGGCTCGATGCAGGAAGGATGCTAGGCAGACATTTCTTGACGATATATGAGGGATTGCGCCTTTCATCGGAATCTTGGCAAAGTCGCGCAGTCTCGCACCGCAAAGATCACCGAGATGATTTTA
>DATDKN010000337.1:0-2408 GCA_036519995.1 Terrimicrobium sp.
TTGGTGAGTCTAAGCAAATAGGCCAAGGCGCGGTGGACGACGAGATCCGAATACCGCCGGATCGGGCTGGTGAAATGCGTGTAATCGCTCTTGTGCAGACCGTAATGCCCGAACGGTTCGGGCGCATAGCGGGCGCGCTTGAGACTTTTTAGCAACCCAAGCTTGATCGCATATTCCTGAGGTTTGCCGCGGACAGAGGCGAGCAATCTTTGCAGCTCGGGCCGATGAGACAGGTCCCCGCAGTGGACGCCCAAGGCGAGCACCGTCTCTCGAAACTCGAGCATTCGATCCAGATCAGGCTTTTCATGGACGCGGTAAATCGAGGGCTGGCGCCGCCGCATCAGCTCGCGTGCGACGAGCTCGTTCGCCAGGAGCATTAATTCTTCGATAAGTTGGTGAGAGATGTCGTTTTCGATTTTTTCGAGACGCAAAGGTTTTCCTTGGGCATCGAGCCAGACCTTTACTTCCGGAAAATCGAGATCGAGCGAACCGGCCGCAAACCTCTTTGCGCGCAGTTTGGATGCCAGCTGCCAGGCGACGTGAAGCTTTCGACCGACCTCATCAACAGGAGGACGCTCGAGCCGGGCAAGCGCTTCCTTATACGTCAGCCGTGCGACGCTCCGGATTAGCGTTTTCGCGAAGCGCACCGAATGGACTTTCCCCTTTCGATTGACGGCGGCGAATACAGAAAAAGTCAGGTGATCTTCATTTGGGCGGAGGCTGCAGAGTGCGTTGCTGAGTGCCTCCGGCAGCATGGGAATCACCCGGTCGGCGAGGTAGACGCTGTTTCCGCGGGAGACGGCCTCACGGTCGAGCTTACTCTTGGGCGGGACGTAGTGGGAGACGTCGGCAATGTGAATGCCGACGCTCCAGCCTTCCGGGGTTGCCTCTACCTCGATGGCATCATCGAAGTCGCGGGCGTCATCGGGATCAATCGTGAGGATGAAGCGGTCGCGCAGGTCCACCCGGCGTGCGATCTCGTCGGGATCGATTTGACTGGGAAGACTCTCCGCTTCACGGACGACCTCCTGTGGAAATTCCGACGGCAGGCGGTACTTGCGGATAATCGAGAGCATGTCCACGCCAGGACTGCCTGCGGGTCCAAGGACCTCGACGAGATGCCCCTCTGGATTGACGTGCCGTGACGGCCAGGCATCCAGCTTGGCAACAACCTTATCGCTGACGCCGGCAGAGAGAGGAGGAGCGGGTGCAGGAACATAGAGGTTGTGGACGAAGCGCGGATCGTCAGCGACGACAAAGTAAAAATTGCGAGAGCGTTGCAGGGTGCCGACGATTGTCTCGTTCGCCCGTTCCAGGATTCGGATGACCCGTCCCTCGCGGCGCGACGTCTTGGCCGGACGTCCTAGTTTCCATTCGCTCTCAGGCAGTCTCTCGGTGATCAAGCGGGCGACCACCCGGTCGCCATGCATCGCGGTGAACGTATTCTCTGCGCTGATGAAAAGATCCGGTTGGCCGGACTTCTCCCCGAGCACGTGTGCCGATCCGCTGGCATGAAACTGAATCGGCCCGGTCAGCAGGTCGGCATCTTTTGGAATTACGTAGCGATCTTTTCGTATTCGGGCAACTTTGCCGTCCACCTCCATGTCCCGGAGGAGTTCGCGGAGCTTTCCCCGTCCCTGGGCGGGTAGGCCAAGCGATTTGGAGATCTCCACTTTGCTCAGTGCGCGGTCGGCCAAGAGCCCGAGAATTCGCGCCCGGAGCGCTTCTTTCGTGCGCTCGCCGGAGAGTTTTTTTTCGCGAGTCACGTCTGTTTTTGGCGTAAATGGCGAGTGACCTGCAAGAAAATGCTTGCTCCGGTAGGTATCCAGTTCCACCTTGCGAACGTTGCGATGCCTGCTCTGAAATCTCCCCCGGGCTTCACCATCATTGAGTTGCTTGTGGTGGTGGCGGTTATTGGAGTTCTCATGAGCTTGCTTTTTCCGGCGGTGCAAGGGGCGCTCGATTCGGCGAAGAAAGCGCAGGCTAAGAACGACGCAATGCAGATCGCCACAGCCATCGTCGCTTATGACACCGAATACGGCCGCCTGCCAGATACAAATTCGCCACAAACCGTTAGCGGCAATGTCCTTGGTGCTCTCACGGGGAGTAATACAACTTTGAATCCGCGCAAGATAATCTTTCTGGAGGTCTTGAACTATAAGAAGGGCAAGGGCGGAATCGATTCGAGTGGCAAGTTTGTTGATCCTTGGGCAAAGCCGTACTACGTTGCGCTCGATGGTGACTACGACAACCAGATCGGCGTATCGACAAACGGTTCGGCCTCGACAAATGCAACGATCATGAAGAAAGTCGGCGTTTGGAACGAGAACACGAATAGTCGCCAACAAGTCCGCTCCTGGGACTAATTTGATGCGGGTGTAGTTCAATGGTAGAACGCCAGCTTCCCA
>DATDKN010000338.1:0-3308 GCA_036519995.1 Terrimicrobium sp.
ACCATTTGAATTCGGTACCTTCGATCCACATTCGGTGCAGAATGACGGCAAGCTTGCGAGCGACGGCTACCTTGGCTTTGCGCAGCCCGCTTCGCTTCGCAAGCCTGATCCCCCAGGCTTTGAGCGCCGACCACTTCGCGACGCGGGTTTTACCGAGTTCGTGGTGGTGTCTGCGTGCGCAAGACTGCCGCCCGCCAGGTCCGCAGGGCCGTAAGATGAAATAACCAACGTCGCGCCAGGATCGGATCGCGGTCGGGTACAAGCCCGGCCTGTACGCGATTGTTGGTCCAAAAGGTTCCCGCAGCACGGCGGGAAAAGAAGTCCCTGCCGGGACGCTGGCGGTGGTGAGATCGCTCTTGGTCTTGCGATGCTCGAGAGAGCAAAACGCGCTTCACACATTGATCCACCAGCGTCATCTTACGCCATCATGCGGAGGGCATGCCCCTACTGTGGAGAGAACCCTGCACCCGGCAAGGATCGTTATGGAGAGCTTGACCCCACGCCCGGAATTAGAGAACGACCAAGACCAGACCGGTCATGCAAAGCGTCAGGCTGGGACTTTGTGAAACCCGCTCCTACACGTTGACCGATGGTTCTTTCAGCCGGATATGCACCGAATTGGGATTCGAATCCGTTGAGATCGCGGCTATTCTGGCTTGTCTCAAGGCGATCCAGGGGCGCTGTACTACCGTGAGAGCTGAAGATTTCATCATTTCCAAGCGTCCCAGGCTTGGCTCAATAACAAAGCATCGAAAGATCGAGTTTACGGACTACGAGCGTCGGCTCAGTTCGATGCAGTCAATTCTCCAAGCCGTCCAACAGGCCTATCTCGGCACGCAAGAGCGCGCTGTTATCGTGCTCGAAGGGTGGGATACGGCCGGAAAGGGCGGCATCGTTAGACGCCTTGGATGGGTTTTGGATCCTCGTAGTTTCAAGGTGCACCCCATTTCTGCACCATCGTCGCATGAGAGAGGGAAACATTACCTCCAGCGATTCTGGGAGAAACTTCCGGAGCACGGTCAAATCGTGGTTTTTGACCGTTCCTGGTATGGGCGAGTTCTGGTCGAGCGCGTGGAGGGATTTGCCACGAAGCGCCAATGGCGGAGAGCTTACGAAGAAATCAACCAATTCGAACGTTTGCTAGTCGAGGACGGCATCCGCATAGCGAAGATTTTCCTGCACATCTCGGCTGGCGAGCAAATTCGCCGGTTCAAGGACCGAGTAAATAATCCGCTCAAACGCTGGAAGCTTTCCTACGAAGACTTCCGCAATCGGGAACGCTGGGCGGACTACGAAATCGCGATAGAAGATATGATAGAAAAGACTTCGACCAAGCGGGCACCTTGGTACCTTGTGCCGACGAACGACAAGCTGTTCGGACGGATCGCGGCATTCACAATACTTATTGATCGGCTGGGAAAGGGAGTAAACTTGAAGCCGAGGCCACTCGATCCCGAGATTGCTGCGAGAGCTGCGCAACTATTCGATCTGTCTTAGACCAGGCGAAATTGCCACCGAATGGGTGAGGCACGCTCGTTCGGTGACGTCCTTTTGGAACTTCAGCATATGACCGCTTTCTGGCACCTTTCTGCCGTGCCAGCCGCGCCAACCAATGTCCGGTTTCAGAGGTAAAGCAGCCGTCCGGTTTCAGAGGTAAAGCAGCCGTGCCGCAGAAATCTCGAGACGGGAGAGTTTGACCCAAAGCTGTCCTTAGCCCGATGGTGGGTCCTACGTTTCTCCGCTGACTGAGGCCTAACGATTGGATATGCTCAGCCTCCCGGCTGGGATGGATCGGATGCGGTTGGATCAACTGAAACGGCGCGAGCTCATGAGGCTAATGTCATCGTCTGAATTCAGCGGCGCTTCATAGAGGCATTGTTACAAATGCCAGGCATTCGAGTGTCGCTTCGCGGACACAAGCGACTAGTAGGAAAGGACATGACAAAGTTTTTTTTCATTCATACTGACATTTCTCGCAACGAGCATCGGAAGCGCTTTGGCCCAGAGTTATCCGACGCGAACAGTCAACATTATCATTGCGTTTCCACCAGGCGGGCCCAATGAGGGGGTCGTTCGCTTTCTGGCAGAAAAGTTGACGTCATCACTTGGTCAGGCGGTCATCATCGAGAATCGCCCAGGCGGCGCCGGTGGAACTGTCGGCACAAGGTCGGTCGCGAACGCGGCACCGGACGGTCACACCTTGCTGCTTAGCCCTCCCGGTCCGCTCGTTGTTGCCCCGCTCATTTACAAGAATGTCGGTTACGATCCGGCCAAAGCCTTTACTCCGATCACGGCCCTCTTCAGCATCCCGCAAATGTTGGTCGTCAATCCAGCTGTTCCCGTGAAATCTGTCCAGGAACTCATTGCTTATGCGAAGACCAATCCGGGAAAGATAAGCTTTCCATCACCTGGTTATGGGACACAGCCCCATCTGTTAGGCGAGATGTTCAAGTTGATGGCAGGTATCGACATTATTCACATCCCTTACAAGGGCCCGGCCGCGGCGATCACGGATTTGCTGGCCGGGCAAGTCCAAATGTATTTCGAAAACATCGGTCTTTTGCTTCCACATATTGAAGCGGGAAAACTGAGGGCGCTCGCAGTGGCCGATGAGGCCCGCAGCCTGCAGCTTCCGAACGTCCCGACAACGGTCGAGAGCGGGTGGCCAAAATTGAAGGCTACGTACTGGTCAGCCATGCTCGCACCCGCCGGAACCCCGACATCTATTGTCAACAGGCTCAACACTGAGATTAACGCGATTATGAGAACCAAGGAGATGGAAGCGATCCTCGCCAAGCTCAGCGCTAAACCCGAGGTGGGCTCTCCCAATGACCTCTCCACCTTCATCGCTGCAGAGACACAGAAATGGGCAGCTGTCGTGAATGCTGCGAACATCAAGGTCGATTGATTTTCTGACTTTCAAGGCACTCGGCCCAGAACTGCCAACGAAGCTGCTCGCTCTCGCCAACGAGGTCATCGAATAGGGATGCTGTTTGCTGCAGTGCATGAGTCCGGTCCTGGCACTTTTGCGACATCGCAAGATCGGGGATCGACGTCTCCTTTCGGGGCTAATCCGGACATTGAGCGGACATCGCGGAAGGGCCGAATCTGACCCCAGCCGGTCATTCGAAGCATTCACGCGACTTGCCTATCGGCCTTAGTCACAGACTGGGCGATGGAAACGTGGTATCATTCCTCCATTGCATGAATGACCCCCAACCGGAGGGGTCACCATGGCAAGCCACATCGAACGACGAAAATTCTTAGCGCTGGAGGCCGCGCGATGGCCGGCATTTTCCGACGTCAAG
>DATDKN010000339.1:0-3411 GCA_036519995.1 Terrimicrobium sp.
GACCGAAAACTGAACAGCGGTTTCCGATCGCCTTCCTCCTTTTTGGCACCCGTGCGAGGAGGGGGTTGAAGCAAGTGCCTCCTAGGCTAGGACTTCAAGAACGCCTTCAATGCCGGAACTTGTCGGAGAATTTCTTCAATCGTTTCAGGGCCTGCGATCTCGCGAGCTTTTTCGAGGAAGGTTTGGATAAAGGGTCGAATCTGGGAGCTTCGCAGGCCAGCAGACCGCAAGTCGAAGAACGCCTTGGCGACATCTGCTATCGAGCCGGCGACTAGCGCTCCCACCTCAGGAGAGCGCCCCGCTTCAGCAGACGTTGCTCTTCCCAACAGCGACGTCACGCCCGGCATTTCCATGAGAAGTTTCTCCAGCCTTGTTCCGGCCGTCCGCTTGCGTGCGAATTCAAGCAGCACCTTGAGTGCTTCGCGGGCTACCGATTCAGAGACGCCTAGTCGTTCGCTGACAACCTTGATGATCTCGTCCAAAAGCTAAAGAGGATCGCACGTTCACACCGCGTCGGCGCGCAAAATTTTCTCGATTGTGTTGGTTGTGGAATGCCCGGCGGAGAATTCTGCCAGAACGACGCGTCCGCCATGCGCTTCGACGATATCGCGTCCACTCACATAGTGAGCCCAATCGTGTCCCTTGACGAGAATGTGCGGCAAAATGGTCTCGATCAGCACCCGCGGCTCGTCCTCGTCAAAGATGACAACCCCATCGACGGCGCGCAAAGCGGCAAGGACCGTCGCGCGATCGCTCTCCGTATTGATCGGCCGGCCGGGGCCTTTAATCCGAAGCACCGAGGAATCGCTGTTCAGGCCGACAACCAACGCGTCACCTTGGGCCCGCGCAAATTCGAGGTACTGAACATGGCCGCGGTGGAGAATGTCAAAACAACCATTCGAGAAGACGAGTTTCCGTCCGGCTGCATCGAGTCGATCACGCAACTTTCGCGCTTCCGGGGCCGAAAGGATTTCTGAGCTCATAGAGTTCCGGAGCTCGGGTGCTGACAACCACCCGGCCGTTTGCCCCTTGACCGGACTGACCTAAAGTCCCGCTCCTGCGATTTCGATCGCGACTTGCGGCAAAGCAGTTCCCGCAGGTTAGCTGTCATTTGCATCTGAGCTGCGAAAAAAAGTATGCCCGCACACGCCTTGGACTGTCTAGAAGCAAAATGCCGAATGAATACTCCGGCCGGAAGAGAAGAGTCGTGTCCATCAACGCGCGCGCCAGGTTTCAAAAATTTCTGGCTGAGCTTAGACGATCGTCGGCAGGCGCTAGAAACCGCAGGGCCGCCGCTCTGGACGATGGAATGACGCCGCATAAGGAGGCGAGCGCGTCAATCGCAGCGACATCCCCCTTCGGGTCATAAACGCCAAGAATACGGCATAGCTCGGTTTCGAAGTGGTTCAACGCTCTCAAACTGGCTGGTGATTGCTGCACAAAATTGAGGCCGCGTCGCAAGAGACCGACAACTTCGCGGGCCGGCTGCATTGAAGGCGCGGCCATACCAGCCAGCTCACCGAAATACGAGGCCAGATAATATCCCGCGTTCCCTGCATCAGAGACATTGAAAACGCACCTGACGCTGACCTCTCGCAAGGTATGCAAGTCTCCTTTTCGACTGAGCGAAAAGGCAATGTCAGCTCCGTAGAAGAGGTCGAGCATGCCTGCGAACTCGCTTTTCGGCCGGCGAGCACCACGTGCAACGGTTCGGACTGTTCCGAAGCTTTCTGTCAACCACGTGACAATGAGGCTTGTTTCCGACCATGGGATTTTTCGCAGGAGAATTGCGGCGGTTGCTTCCATTTAACTCGACACCCAAGTCTTATCAGACGGTGTCCAAAACCTCCACGAGCCACTGCTGAAGTGCGGCATAGAAGTGGATTTGAAGCCTAGCTAAATCCCTTTCCGAGACAATGGTGATCGGGTCCATCTGCGAGAGCTCCGCTTCTTCCAAGTGATGCTGCGCCGCCAAGCAGAGGCGCGCCTGGTTAAGGGCGTTCAGCCATGATTCGGCGTGCGCGGTCGGGAATTCGAGAGTGTAGTTGCCATCGGACTCCTGAAAGCCTCGCAAATCCGCCTCGACCACCTGGCGTGCCGACAGGAAGAAGGTATGGAGTTCAGGTTCGACATGTGCTTTCCAATCTTCGCGGAGCGCTTGTTCACGCGGATCGTCAGTGGGACTGGGAAAAAGCCGTTCTTCGGCCACGCTGCAATCCTGTTCAAACAGACGGGGAATCTGGCGCATCAAACTTGCCAGCAGCGGCGGAATTCCACGCAGACCCAATCGGCTGCCAGGTATGCTGTAAAACTCCATCAGCTTTCCCCGTGCTCGATCGTCGCAAGTAACAGGTGAGTATGGAGCTGCTGAACGTAGAACTCGGCTCGCTCACGCGTGCCTGACCAAACAATCGAGCGCCCCTTGTGATGCACTTCCAGCATATGCGACTCGGCCTTCTCCCGGGAAAATCCGAAGACCTTTCGAAAAACTAGGGTGACGTAGACCATCAGGTTCACTGGATCGTTATGGACGACCACATTCCAAGGGGTTTCGAGAGCGGGCTCACTGCGTATCCCGCTTTCAGGAACTTCCTTAATTTTTCCCATCGTTAGGCCGCTCGCAAACCCGAGATTTTCGGGCCGCACTGTGTTGTCAGGCAATCGGCAACCATGCTTACCCAAAGGTCCACTCCGCTTCGGGGGAGGCCCGCTTTGGCCTCCAGAAAAATATAAGCACCAGAAATCGCGATCGATGAGAGATGAAAGATCGCGCCGCGCAACGCACAAAGCATAGCCAGATGCCCAGGAGCGTCGCCGGAATCGATCAGCGCATGGTAGCGCCGCCAAAGTCTCTCTGACTTCGGCGTCGAGTAGTGCGACAGCAGGAACCGGCCGGCCCGAGAGCTCGACGCCCGAAAGCTCGCCGGCAGAGCAGAATCGATCGCCTGGTCGCAATCTGCCAGAGCTCGCAAGTCACCAGCGGCGCAGGCAGATCGCGCCTCCGCAATGCGCGGCCAAAGGATTGTCGAAAATATTCTCTCTTTCCAGGGAAGCCAGGTCGGGCAGGACCTTGAATCGGGAGCGAAAGTCAACCCGCGAAGACGATTCCAACCGGGATGGCAAAGGCCGACGGCACGAAGCAATTCCGCGCGTGCATTCGCGGTGTCGAAAGCGTTGGAACCATTAATCCCCGTCATTGATCTCGCGAACATACCACCCGGCGTGCCATTTTGAAAATCTGTTCCTGCTTGCGGCGCATATCTTTTGCCCCCCGAGCGGTCTGATCGTCCCAACCCGCCAAATGCAGGAGTCCATGGATAAGGCAGAGAGCAGCTTCCTCACTCGGAGTGTTGCCGAAGCGAATCGAGTTACTGGCGACGACACCGGCTCCGATGAGAATCTCTCCGTTCG
>DATDKN010000340.1:0-5757 GCA_036519995.1 Terrimicrobium sp.
AGCGCCCCAAAGATGGGCCCTTTAGCCAACGAACTCGCGGGAACTCGCCATTCGGCAAACGAATAGAGAATCGCGGCCGCGGTTCCATAACCGAAATGGTTGATCAGAGTCAATACCGCCCGAGCTTCGGGGCCGAGCTTCTTGTGGATACCCAAGATCTTCATCAGGTCCATGGTGATTTCCCGGGGCGGCAGGGAATAACGTTGTTTTGGAGGAAGCAGTCGGTGCAACCACACCATGCCAACGGTCATCGGGCCGGTGGCGCTGACCCCGCCCAAGGCGCCAACCAAGGCTCGGAGCAGAATACGCTTCGAGTTTTCGACTGGCGGCCGGGCTGTCTTTGTTGAGGGCATCTACAACGGCTTCGTCGCGCAACTCGGCTCTGGTCGTGTGGAGGACTCGGGTTTGCCAGCAAAGCGAGGCCGAGTCGATACCTCAAGGATTTGGCTCTAAAGCATGAGCGAGAGCTTGATCGACATTCTCAACCGGCACGAAACGCAATTTTTCGCGCGCTTCATTGGGCACATCGATGAGATCTTTCTCGTTCAGTTTTGGGATGATCACGGTATCCAAGCTCGCCCGCATTGCCGCGAGACTTTTTTCTTTGAGACCTCCGATCGGCAGCACCAACCCTCGCAAGGTAATTTCTCCTGTCATTGCGACGTTCGCGCGAACACGTCGATTGGTGAAAAGCGAGGCAAGGGCCGTGAACATCGCAATTCCGGCCGAGGGTCCGTCTTTGGGGATAGCTCCCGCCGGAACGTGCACGTGGATGTCGGTGTCCTTAAAAGCTTCCGTATCGATGCCCAGCGCTTCCGCCCGAGCTCGCAAAAGACTTAGTGCGGCCTGAGCAGACTCTTTCATCACGTTGCCAATCTGGCCCGTGAGGGTAATGCCACCTTTGCCTGGGTAACGAATTGCCTCGATGTACAAGACCTCGCCCCCCATCGGAGTGTAGGCAAGTCCCGTGACCACCCCCGGCGCATCCGGCTTCAGCCCCTGCTCTCGGATGTAGCGTGGAGGGCCCAAGAGCACCGTCACGACCTCCGGGGTGACCGCCACCTTCTGCTGCTCGCCGCGAGCAATCTCTGCAGCTACCCCACGGCAAACAGCCCCAATCTGGCGCTCGAGCTCACGCACACCAGCCTCGTGCGTGTATTCGCTGATCACGCGTCTGAGGGCTAATTCATCCCATTGGCATTGCTCCGGCTTCAACCCATTCTCGGCGAGCTGACGAGGGATGAGATACCGTCGGCCGATTTCCAGCTTTTCCGTCTCCGTGTAGCCAGGGATCTCGATCACCTCCATCCGGTCACGCAGGGCGAGTGGAACTGGATCCATGTAATTCGCCGTCGCTATGAAGATGACCTGGGAAAGGTCGAAGGGCACATCGAGGTAATGATCAACAAAGGAATGGTTTTGCCTCGGATCAAGGACTTCGAGGAGAGCGCTCGCTGGATCGCCCCGGAAATCTGCTCCAATTTTGTCGATTTCGTCGAGCATGAGGACTGGGTTTCGCGTTCCGACACGTCGCAGTTCCTGGATGAGACGACCTGGCATGGAACCAATGTATGTTCGGCGATGCCCGCGGATCTCGGCCTCATCGCGAATTCCGCCCAGGCTCATGCGTGAGAACTTGCGCCCGAGAGCATCCGCGATTGATTGTCCGAGACTGGTTTTTCCCACGCCTGGGGGACCAAGGAAACAGAGGATCGCTCCGCGGCCTTCGGGATTTAGTTTGCGAACGGCAAGGTATTCGATGAGCCGGCGCTTCACCTTTTCGAGGCCGTAATGATCGCGATCGAGAATTCTTCGGGCTTCATTGAGGTCGAGGACGTCTTCGCTCATCTTTTGCCAAGGGAGATCGGCCAACGTCTCGATGTAACTGACAATTACCGAAAATTCCGGGCTCGCCGGCGGAATGAGATCCAGGCGTTTCAACTCCCGTTCGGCTTGCGCCATGACCTCTGCGGGCGGATGCGCCGCTTCGAGTCGGGCTCGCAATTGGATGGCTTCGCCGCCCGTCTCGCCTTCGCCAAGTTCCCGCTGGATGGCCTTCATCTGCTCCCGCAGATACGTCCGTCGCTGTGCCTCTGAGAACTGAGATGCCAAATCCTTCTGCAACTTTTGCTGAATCTGAGCAATCTCGAGCTGGGCGGCGATGTGGGTCTGGACCGCCTTGACACGCCGGGCAACATCGAGCTCCTCCAGGAGAGCTTGTTTTTGCGCAGAATCGACGCTCAGGTTGGTAGCCAGAAAGTCAGCCAGCTGTCCGCCATCGGTGATGTTCAGCAGAACAGCCCGCGCTTGGTCGGGAATGTCCGGCGAAATTTCGATGATCTTCATTGCGTTTTCGCGCAAGTTCTTGATCTCGGCCTCCCATTGCTTGCTATCCGCAGGCGGTGCGGAACTCTCCAGAACACGAATCTCCGCCTTGAGAAAGGGATGCGTTAAGATAAAGCGAGTGATCTCAATTCGCTGCAGGATCTGGACAATAATAAGGATTGTTTCGTCGGGCTGCCGGAGAAGCTTGATGACGTTACCCGCCGTTCCGACCTTGTAGAGTTCTTCAGGAGCTGGATCGTCTTTGCTAGCATCGCGCTGGGTGACCAGCCCGATAACCTTGCTTTCCGGCAATGAAGCATCCAGAAGTTTGAGTGAGGCCTCTCGGCGAATCGTCAGAGGAACCACTGTGCCGGGGAATACGACCATGTCCCTGATCGGCAGAATCGGCAAAGTGTCGGGAATGGCCGGCTGCTCATCTTTCGGAGCACTTCCGGGCATAGAAGGCAACCCTCCGGGCGAAGGTGTCCCAGAACCTTCCTTAACCACAAACGGTTCCTCGATCATGAAGTAGGGCGCAATGGAAGTTCGATCCAGAGCAGGCCGTCGCGCTGCTCGGCCGTGACCTTCTCAGGAATTACCTCCGCCGGCAGGCGGACCTCCCGGGCAAAAGGCCCGTTGTCAATCTCGAGAGCGAGTATCTGCTGCGGTCGGGATGATACTGGTTCGGGAGTTCGTCGTGTTCCTTTCAGAAGCAGCCTGCGGGGTTCGATCCGGAGATCGATATCCGCTCTCTGCACCCCAGCGAGCTCAAAGCAAATGCGAATGCAACCTTCGCAGCGATAGGCGTTCATTGCCGGTCTCCAGCCCTCCGGTTGCGTGTAGCGAGCGCTGGAAAGCTCGTAGGCAAGACCTTCCAACTGGCTGTGAAACCATTTGAGTTTAACGACTTTTTCCAAGAGATGATTCTAGTTCGGCCACAAATTGCATTCGTATGTTGGAAATCCTGCGGCCCGTTCGATTGCCATTTTTAAGTTCTTAACTCTACTGCCAATTGTCCTTTTCCAGAGCCAATGCTTTCACCTAGTTGGCTTCAGATCCGGAATCTCAGAGAAATTTCCTCTGATGAACAAGCCTAGCTTCCACCGCCTTTCTTGCAAGCCTCTGGCGGGAGATCGCGACCGTGCACAAGCTTTTTGCTTATTCGGCGGTCCAGTTCGACCAGGTGCGGCAGCGACGAAAGGAAAATCGCGTCCCAACATTGCCTCGGCATCATCCTCGTTCATAGTATCGTTCCCAACCCGAAAGATGAACTACGCCTTTTTGTTGATCCACGTCCTGCGTGGCGGAAGACTCGTGTTGATCCTGACTGTGCTGGCTCTGATTGGCTGTTCCTCATTTCCCGAGCTCGACACAGCTTCGCTCTCTTCGATGACCCAGTCGGTCCCGGAGTTCGGAAGGCGGTCCTTGAATAGTGTGACACGCTCGGTGCCCGAGCTGGGCATGCTTACGGATCAGGGCACATCTGGTCGGTCGATTACCGTGCGCCTCTCCGATCAAAGAGCATTTCTTTACAAGAGGGGCGAAGTCGTGGCCATCTCTCCGGCTTCGACCGGAAGAGAAGGCTATAATACGCCCGTAGGCAGGCACCGCGTGATCAGCAAGGATATTGACCATCGCTCTAGCATTTACGGTGCGTATGTCCGCAATGGTCAGGTGGTCAAGGCCGGTGTGGATGTGCGGAAAGATCCCAAGCCGCCCGGCTCCGTCTTCGTCGGCGCGCCAATGCCTTACTATCTTCAAATTGCGCCTTCATACGGACTGCACGCCGGCCACGTTCCCGGATATCCGGCTTCTCACGGATGCATTAGGCTGCCGGCTCGTTGGGCAAAACGCTTCTACAACGCCGTTAAAGTAGGAACACCGGTGCAGATTTACCGTTAGCTGGCGGGCATGCTGGAACCTCGTTTCGCTTGTGGAATCTGATCCTGCGAACGAACTCCAGTCCGAAATCGAACTCTTGAGGAAAGTCGGCCAGGGGGATCGCCGCAGTTTCGAGCAACTTTACGAGCGATTTTCCGAAGTACTCTTCTCCATTGCCTACCGTATGCTAAAAAGTCAGGAAGCGGCCGAGGATGTTCTGCAGGACGTCTTCGTTCAAATTTGGAAGAAGGCGCCTCTGTTCGATCCGGCTCGGGGGCGGCCGATGACATGGGCCGTAACTCTTACCCGCAACAAGGCAATCGACTTGATGCGTTCCGCGCAGCGGCGCTCCGACTTGCATGATACCATGCATCGAGAGAAGGAGGCGTTTAGCCGCTTCGACGATCGAAGCTCGTTCGATGCAGTCGCTTCGGACGAGCTGTGGAAGTTGGTGCGCGACGCCATCGAGAAACTCTCAAAAGAGCAGCGGCAAGCGATCGAACTCGCTTTCTTTGCTTCAATGACCCAAACAGAGATCGCCGAGCATCTCGACGAGCCGCTCGGCACCATCAAAGCGCGCATCCGTCGAGGAATGCTGGCGCTTCGCGAGATGATCGAACCCCAGCTGTAAACAACCGGACCTCACCAGGTGCCGCCTAACCTGCTTCCCTTACGCTCGCTCGAGACCAGAGACTTCGCGCTCGCGCGCCACCAGCCACAGCGGCTCTCCCGATTCGTTACAAATCGGAGTAATGGAAATCTCAACCCAATAGGGAAGGCCGCTCTTATGGTAGTTCAGAATCGTTTCGCGGCAGGCGCGACATGCATGCACCGCCTCTCGAATGCGGGCGGCCGTTTCACGATCGGTCTTCTCGCCTTGTAGAATCGGGCCCAGCTTTTTTCCGCGAAGCTCTTCCAGCGTGTATCCACACATTGCGCTGAAGGCTGGATTGACCCATTGCACTAGGCCGTCCGGCCCGGACATCACCATAGCCTCCGTCTGGAACTCCTGCGGAGTGTCCGAAACGGCCGCAAAGATCCGAGCCTTGGCATCGGGAGTGGGGCCAACTCCGCTGCGATCCCGCGCGGCTAAGGTCACCGCAGCCCCCACTTCGACCAAACGGCTAACGAATTCGCGAAGCTCATCGTGAAACTCCACCACAACCTCGAACTGCTCACGCTGCCTGCTCGTCATCACGCCGGCGGCGTACAGTGCAGCTTGTTCCTGAAGAAGTTCACTCAGCATCGGTGTGCAAAGAATTCAGCTATTTGACGGTTAATACGCTTGCAAGCCGGATTTGGATTCTCGGAGAGCCGGCAAGGCGCTGCGGGAAGAGTTTGCCGCGCCTGACCGTACGCAGCCGAGTTGCGAATTTAGCGAAGGAAATTCTGCACCCAACGATGATCGTCCCGCGTTCCGCTTTCAGGATAGAGCAATTCGTTCTGCGAGAACACAAAGAACAAATCGAATACACTATGAAGAAAATAGCTCATTTGGCATCATTCCTCTGTGCGATTCTGCTGCTGACCCACGCTCCTCTGCATTAAGCC
>DATDKN010000341.1:0-3826 GCA_036519995.1 Terrimicrobium sp.
GTTAACGATCTGTTGGCTGCCCATGGCGAGTGGATTCCCGAGGCGCTTCGACCCGGGGCAACCAAATCGAAGGCAGCTTAGCTTTGGCAACTCTGGTCCTCTAGCAATCGAATCCTGGAGAGTAGTCTTATGAACGAGGCATTTGTAAGAATTAGCGATCTGGTCAAAACTTATGTGGACGCTCGTGGGCGTCCCACCTTCACAGCAGTCAAGAATATCAGTCTCGAGATTAACGCCGGTGAGTTCATGGTTCTAGTCGGGCCTTCGGGGTGCGGCAAGTCGACCACTCTCCGGATGGTCGCCGGGCTTGAGGACATCTCCAGCGGAACCATCGAGATCGGAGGAGAGGTAGTGAACGATCTTGAGCCAAAGGACAGAGGCATAGCAATGGTCTTCCAGAACTATGCTCTCTATCCTCACATGACCGTCTTCGAGAACCTGGCGTTTGGCTTGAAGATCGCGCGGAAAGACAAGGCCTTTATCACGGATACGATCAACCGAACAGCGACAACGCTTGGCTTGGAAAAGATGCTCGACCGAAAGCCGCAGGCCCTTTCGGGAGGTCAGCGGCAGCGCGTCGCCTTAGGCCGCGCGATCGTGCGCGATCCAAAGGTTTTTCTCTTTGACGAGCCCCTCTCCAACCTTGACGCGAAGATGCGGGTCCAGATGCGCTCGGAGATTTCGCGGCTCCACAGCGAGCTAGGCTCGACCATGATCTATGTGACCCACGATCAGGTGGAAGCAATGACGATGGGCGATCGTATCTGCGTGATGCGCGATGGCAAGATCATGCAAATTGCCGATCCCCTCACTCTCTATCGCCAGCCGGCAAACATGTTTGTCGCCGGCTTCATCGGCAGCCCGCCAATGAATCTCATCCGGGGAACCGTGCAAAGACGCGAGGGAGGGCTTTTCTTCGTGCAGAGTGGAGAAGTAGGCGCGCTGGAACTGCCCCTCAGAGGCGCACTCGAGCCGCTGGCCAGCAAACATCTTAACAAAGAGCTTGTCCTGGGAATTCGCCCTGAACACATCAGCAATGAAGACGTTGACGACTCGAGCGCAGCGGCCAGTTTGACAGTTCAGACTTCAGAGCCGATGGGCTCGGAATCCTTGGTTTACTTCAAGGCCGCTCAGGGCAGCCTCATTGCGCGCATCCAAGGCGAGCACATCTTCCATTTGGGCGAGAACGTCACGGTTCGATTCGACCTCGAAAAAGCGACCTTCTTCGATCCCGCAACCGAGAATGTCATCAGCTGAGCGCAGGCTCGCAGACAACACGGTTCAAGGAGGGAGAGCGCAGTTCCCGCCCGTGCATGCACAATCGGGTCATTGCCAGAGATGACTAAATTGATCAACTCCCATGATATTGCCAAGGCGGCGGGCGTGTCGCGAACGACGGTTTCATATGTTCTCAGCAATCGCTTAGGAGTGAGCATCAGCGAGAAGACCCGCAGACGCGTTCTGGCCACGGCGCGAAGACTTGGCTATGTTCCCAACTCGGCCGCAGCAATGCTCGTCACCGGCCGCAGCAAGAGCATTGGACTGGTCCTTTCACGTCCCGAGCTACTTGGCGTTGATGGCTTCATACCGATAATGGTGCACGGCCTCAACGAAGTCTGCAGCGCTCGCGGCTACCGCTTGTTGATGGAAGCAGTGGCCGACCCACCACGCGTCGACGATTACTTAGATCTCGCCAAGAGTAAGCGTGTCGACAGCATGATCATTATGAATCCCCGCAAGGGCGATCCCGCCTTGCGTAAGGTGATTGAAACCAGCTTTCCGGTGTTGGTAGCTGGATCTGCTGAGCAGCCACGAGAAAGTGCGATCGGGACGCAAGACCGCCAGGCTAGCCGGAAAGCAACTGAGCACCTTCTTTCCTTAGGCCATAGGCGAGTCGCTCATATCAGCTATGCTTCGCTTAATTATCACGGCGCCCTGCTACGGCTCGAGGGATACCGCCAGGCGCTGCAAAGCGTGAACATTCCCTTTGATCCGACCCTTTTTGCGGAGGGCGATTTTACAGCTCAAAGCGGGTATGATGCGATGAGGCGAATACTTGCCTCTGATTCTCGCCCGACAGCACTCTTCGCCGGCAATGACACCATCGCGACAGGGGCAATGCTGGCTCTGCGTGAAGCAGAGCTGGCCGTGCCAGAGGATTTTGCTGTCGTCGGATACGATGACCTACCCATTGCCTCCTACACCGCTCCGCCGCTCACCACCATCAGCACGCATCCGTTCGAACAAGGCAAGCTCCTCGCCGAAGCCGCCATCGCGCTTATGAATAATGAAAAGGTGGGAAGCCAGCAAGACGCTCTCCCACTTGAGTTGGTCATCAGAAACTCATGCGGAGCCAGAAAGCGTGGCAAGCCTCCTCTCGAGACGGAGCCAAAGAAGCGCCGAAAAGCGTCCAAGCTGTCCACCCGTCGCAAAGCGCACGCAACTAAGCATAGCGATCCAGGGGTCGAACTTTAAAGTAGTTCAGGGCACATTTTATATGCTTAGATAAATGCGCCCGCGCTTAACGCTGTTGCGTCTCGCCGAGCTTTCGGGATGCTGAGGTGATGACGTTTTGCAGGAGAATGAAGACCAGAACCAGGATCCCGACGACGATGCGGTCCACCAGGTATTTAGGTTTCCCTGAAAAGTGATGAGTGTTTGAATCAATCCCAGGATAGGCACTCCCATGGCTGTGCCGGTCACAAATCCGACGCCACCGCTTAGAAGCGTCCCACCGATAACGACAGCGGCAATGGCGTCTAACTCAAGGCCCACGCACGAGGCGGGGTCGCCAGACTGCGTGTAGAACGTGTAAACAACGCCAGCGAGAGCGGAACAGAATCCCGAAACGGTGTAGGTAAAGATCTTGGTTCGACCAACGGGCAGACCCATGAGGGTGGCGGATTGTTCGTCCCCGCCCAACGCGTAGATGTAACGGCCAAAAGGCGTGTAGTGAGCAACGAGCAAGGCCGCCAACAAAATCACCAGAAAACATGTGGCGGTGAATGGAACGCTAACGCGTTCGGTGAGATGAATCGAAAGATCTTCGGTGATGTGCTTAAGAAAGAAGGGATGTTCGATTCCCAAAGATCGGGGATGCACGACAAATCCCATGCCGCGGGCCAGGAACGTGCCTGCCAGCGTTACCAGAAACGGAGGGAGTTCGAACCACTGGATTAGACAACCCATAGCCGTTCCAAAGATCGCACCAATCAGCAGCGCGATCACGATTACGAGAAAGGGATTCATGCCGCTGCCCACCAGCGAAGCGATCAATATGCTGGTGAACGCGACGGCTGCTCCGACGGAAAGATCGATGCCGCCGGAGAGAATGACAAAGGTGGCGCCAATCGCGGCGACGCCAAGAAATGCGTTATCTCCCACGAGATTTACGGCCACGCGCAGCGAACCGAAGTTCGGAAACGACACGCAGCCGACCGTGTTGTGACAATAGCTCGCTTTAGGGAAATTGTGAAGTGCTGGCTTGCGGTCTCCGCGGCGATTCAAGCAAGCCTAGGCTGGCTTCTCGAACGGCAATTTGCTGTTCCTGGCTACAGATTTGCCGCTAAAGCTATCGGGCAGCCGTTGAAAGCCAGACTAAGAGCCACCGGAACCCTCATCGACAGTCATAGACTTAGGGATTTACGCGAGGGAGGCGTCACCTTCTGGAGCTACAATATCGAGTATCCGCCATCGATCAGGCAGACGGCGCCGGTCATGTATGAAGAAGCGTCGGAAGCTAGATAGACAGCCAGAGCGCCAAGCTCATGCGGTTTACCCATCCTATTCATCGGGGTGAGGCTGTTCCAGAGGTCGATCTTGTCTT
>DATDKN010000342.1:0-5310 GCA_036519995.1 Terrimicrobium sp.
AAATGAGAGAGCCCCCTCGAGATGACCTCTCTGAAATTCTGCCGACGTCCGGACATCGATGATCGCACCTTGCTCCAGGGCTTTCTCAGGTTGAAAATCAGGGAATTCGATCCGTTCTTCTTCCTCGACGAACAGTTCGCCAGTCTTTGCCTCGCCAGCGGCGATCCAGCCGCGAACCCGATCGAAACCGATGCGATAAAGCTGCCGGACGGCAAGATCCGCATCCCCAGGCTCCTCGAGCACCAACAAGATCCAATCGTTCTCGGCGAGGTAGGAGCCGGCAGTGGCCGAGAAAAACGGCGAGCGTAATGGCGCATGAATAGCCCGTGCCACATGCGCGGCGTCGAAGACCGTGCGATCATCTCGCGTATCCAGAACCTGAATACCCTCGCACTTGGCAGCACGAGAAAACTCGTCGGGCTTGAGATGGGGCGGCTTCGGCACGCCACCAGTAATGGCGATACCATCACGGTTGACCCGCTTCATCGTCGCAAAGTAAAGCGGCGGATCCGGCTGACCAGAGAGGATGTCTTTGACGAATACCACGCCATCGCTGAGGGCCAACTTGAGCGCGCCATTGAACCGGCGCTCATAGCCGAGGGTGGTGGTCGGCACGGCTCCGAGCGCCTTGCCGCATGCGCTACCGGCACCGTGGGCAGGAAGCAGCTGCAGGTAGTCGTCGAAATCTGCCAGACGATCTTTCAAAGATTTTTGGAGCTGCCTGGCGGATGATGCCATTGTCCCTTTCTGGGCGACCGCCGATTCGAGAAGGTCGGGGCGGCCGACGTCGCCCACGAAAACGAAATCGCCTGTGACCAACGCCATCGGCTGATCTGCCCCGCTGCCCTCATCGGTGATCAGATAGCACAAGTGCTCCGGCGTATGGCCCGGTGTGTGAACCGCCTCGACGCGAATCTTGCCAATCATGAACTCATCGCCATCCTTGAGAAAATGTGTGTTTGGTCGCCGCGCTGGCCACCGGTAAGCCCAATCCGGTCCACCCATTGCGGAAAGGTAGAGGTGGAGGTTACGATCCTCGGCGAACTCCTGCGCCCCGCTGACAAAGTCCGCATGGATATGCGTCTCTGCGACTCCGCTGATGCGGAGCCCATTTTCCCTGGCAAGTTCTCGATATCGATCGACGTCGCGTTCGGGATCGATGATCAAAGCCTGCTCCGATTGCTGACAACCGAAGAGATAGGCGTATTGAGCAAGCTGGGGGTCGAAGATCTGTCTGAGGAGCATGAGAGAAAGATAGCCCAGAATGAGCGTGGCGATGGGAAACAAATTGGCTGCAATCTCACCTGCCACAAAGCCCATCCAACACGGGAACTTGGTAGCAGTTTGCACGCGTTCGGTCAGCAGCTGTGGAATGATGCCGGGGACAAAAGAAAATTGTCCAGAGAATCGGAATGTGTTCGTCGCAGTAATGAACGAAGTTGAGCATCTACTATGCAAAAAATAACCCCGTGTCTGTGGTTCGACGACAACGCCCAGGAAGCAGTGGAGTTTTACACCTCGCTTTTTAGGAACTCGAAGATCCTTCAAATTTCGCACTATGGAGAAGCGGGTTCCAAGGCCGCTCGAAGGCCGAAAGGATCAGTCATGACCATCACTTTTCAACTCGACGGGCAGGAGTTCATGGCCTTGAACGGCGGTCCGCATTTTAAATTCACACCGGCGATTTCGCTCATGGTGGATTGCGCCACGCAGGGCGGAAATCGATGCATATTGGGACAAACTCTCCGCAGGAGGTGAGACGCAACCGTGCGGATGGCTCACTGACAGGTTCGGCGTTTCCTGGCAGATCGTTCCCACTGCTCTCGCGCAGATGATGCAGGACGACCAGGCGGAGAAATCCGAAAGGGTCATGAAGGCAATTCTTGAGATGGAGAAGCTCGATCTGCCGACCTTGGAAAAAGCCTACGCTGGCAAGTGACTAAGTTTGTTGCCTTGCTTCGGGCGGTCAACCTCGGGAGTCACCAGCAGGTTGCCATGTCCGCCCTGCGCGACTTCGCCAAGGATCTTGGCTTTCGCGACGTTGGCACGATCCTTCAGAGCGGCAACCTCGTTTTCGACGCCGAGAGACAAGGCGCGAAGGGTTTGGAAAATCTGCTGGAAAGCAAGGCGAAAACAGCGCTCCGACTCGCCACGGATTTCTTCGTTCGCTCGGCGAAGGATTGGAAGGTCCTCGTTGAGAAGAATCCTTTTCCTGATGAGGCAGCACGAACTCCGGGACGCCTCATCGTCATGTTCCTGAAACACTCTCCAAACCCCAGCGGCTTGAAGGCGCTGCGAGACGCTCTCCGTGGCCCCGAAGTTGTCGAGATCGTCGAAAAGCAAGCTTATATCGTTTACCCGGACGGAGTCGGCAGGTCCCGGCTGACGAATGCGGCTATTGAAGTGAAATTGGGCACTCGTGCTACCGGACGCAATTGGAATACCGTCCTCAAGATCGCTGCGCTTGCGGGTTGCCAGACTGCTTCGTAGAGGGAGTTCCAAACTTTACTCTTACAGCAACCCGCGATCCTGCTGGTCCGTGCGAGGGGCTGGATTTTCCGACAGCGGATAGACCTGAGCTAATCTGATCGCTGCGCAACGTTGCGGCGTCAGCCAAGCCACCGAAAAGATGCTTTCTTCAATTACACTCGATCACGGCCGGCAATACGTCGGAACCACCTCGCCTGATGGGCGTCGTCGCTCCTCTCATAGAAAGTGCCCTCTCTCCGGGTGGGCAACGCTCGCTGGTAAGAACCGGTGGCGACGCCTAGCTCGGTCGCTCTTGTTGGCGGTGGGACAACGCGCGGTTGCCTGGTCAACTCATTGAAGTAGCTCCGGCACACGTATTCGGTATTCCGACTAATCAAACCGCGCAGATTCGTGTTTTCCTCGATTATCTCTGGACCAATCGTTCCGCCGTCGAGAAGCCCGTGCGATTTGAGGGCGAGGAGAATGATATCGAGAACTTCTTCATAAACGCGCGATTCCAGCCGATGTCGTATTGCGCACAATTCGTGCTCGCCGGGGGTAGCCTCGTTGGAACCGAAACCAAGAAGCGCCCTGACGGAGAGGCTGTCACCGCAGCGCGCTGCGATCGCTCGTTCGCTGCTCAAGTTCTCGAGAAACCCGACCATGAGCATTTTGAAATAGACGACAGGAGGGATGCGAACATTGGTATCCAAATAGGTCCTCCAATACAATGGCTCGCATAGATCGGAGACACGCTGATCAAAAACGATCTGCGTCAGGTGTTGACGCAGCTTCTCGTAAAAGCCTGGATCGGGCGGCTGCTCGCCCTCTCTTGAAGGGAACATCATAATCCAAAGATAGACAGATTTCGGCGAAATGACGAATTTTTCCGAGACCAAACCCGGCCCAAAGGCGGAGGTTGCTCCCTAGAGCGCGCCGCAGCTTTCTGGATAAGTCTTCAGCCTCCTTGCTGCCGAGGATGATTCTTAAAAGTGAGAACGCTTGCATTTTGAAACGAAAGTAAAGCGGCCTCTGGCTTGCTGAGCTTGGCACGAGCGAGCTTGGTGATTTTGCGCTAAACTCTGCTATGCCGTGAAGCGCATGCTATCGACTCCGTCGGCCACCTGGGGACTTTTGGCGGTGCTCGCGGCAGTCCTCGCATTGTTAGGCTCTGCGGGTTGGTGCCTTATGTTTTGGATGCCGCTTAAAAGCTACAACGGGCCATGGATTCCCCTGAGTTCGGAGGAGATCGTGCTGCGCGACGCACTCCGGCGTGACGTCCGTTTTCTGGCCGAAGAAATTGGAGATCGCAACTGGCTCGTTTATCCCCGCCTGCTGCAAGCTGCCAAATGGATCGAAGCCTCTCTCTCGCAAGCGGGCTACAAGGTTCGACGGCTTAGCTTTGATGTCCGCGGCAGGCCGGTCGACAATCTCGAGGTGGAGATTCCCGGCCGGACACGCCCGGAGGAAATTGTCGTCGTCGGCGCTCACTACGACTCGGTCCCTGGCTGTCCGGCGGCAAATGACAACGGCAGCGGGCTTGCTGCGCTCCTGGCGCTGGCGCGGGCCTTCGGCAACGCCCAACCCGAGCGGACCATCCGCTTAGTCGCCTTTGCCAATGAAGAACCGCCTTTCTACCGTACTTCTGAGATGGGCAGCGTGGTGTATGCCCGCGAATGCCATCGCCGTGAGGAACGCATCGTCGCGATGCTTAGCCTCGAAACCATCGGCTATTATCGCGATGAGAAAGGCAGCCAGATGTATCCGCCTCCCTTCAGTCTGTTTTATCCCGCCGAGGGGAACTTTATCGCTTTTGTTGGGAACCTCGGTTCGGTGGCTTTGGTGCGGAAGTGCCTGGCCACATTTCGCCGTCAGGTGAAATTTCCATCCGAGGGCGCCGCTCTCCCGGAGTTCATAACAGGGATCGGCTGGTCCGATCACTGGTCCTTCTGGAAGCAGGGCTATCCAGCGATCATGGTGACAGATACGGCTCTGTTTCGTTACCCTTACTATCACTCGCCCGAAGACACCTACGATAAGCTGGATTACGATCGCCTGGCTCGCGTTGCCTCGGGGATCGAGATAGTGGTGCGGGAACTGGCCGGAGCCCGCTGAATTCGCTGGCTAGAGCGTGTTTTCCGACGCGAGAAGCTCGCGATCAACGCTTCACTCACTCGCGACCGGCCAATGGATTTCCAAACTGAAGTGCCTGCCCCGCAGTGCACCTCAGCGCGCAGAGATTCGCAATAGCATCGGCGTTCGCTTATCGGCATATTGCCGCGATGAAGTCGACCGTGATGATCGTTGGAGTTATCCTTCTTGCGCTGGCGGCTTTTGCTGCAAGGGCGACCCTTCAGAAGGTAGGCAGCTGCGACGAGGGAAGTTGCCCAACTTTGGCTTGTCCTCAAAAGCTCTCAGGACCACTGCCGTCGCGCCCGGATCGTGGGAGCACACCCGTCCTTGTCTGGGTGTTGTCAGAGCGGCCGCGCGGGACAACGCTTCGTGAGGAGGTCAGCAAATTCGCTACCTACAGTGACAGCTTAGTTGTTCGTTTCCTGCTGTGCTTTCGGCAGCTGCTCAGAGTTTAAAGTAGAGAAACTGCTGACAATGTAGGTGAGGGGCTGCAATTGGTTATCGTGTTCCTTTGACAGCCTGCCTTTTCTTCTCCGCGAGGAACGTATCGACGTCATCCAGATTATTGCAGATTGCAGCCACCCGCTTGTCGCTAGGACCGCTGCCCTCTCCCAAGATGTACCACCAGCCGTAATGTAACTCGTTGCCAATGGACGCATGGACCGAAAATCCTACACGTTGCGCTTTCGCGTTCAGCACCAGGAGGCG
>DATDKN010000343.1:0-2763 GCA_036519995.1 Terrimicrobium sp.
GTCCGGACGCCGTTTTTGCGGCGAGTGATCCCATTGCCATCGGCGCCATGCAGGCGCTCTCGACGCTGGGTTCGAGATTCCTGAACAAATTGGGCTGATCGGTGTAGACGCTCACCAGTATAGCAAATACCTGCGGATTCCTTGAGCACGATCGATCAGCGGCGATCTCTGATCGCACGTGAAGCGGCGCGGATGTTACTTGACTTTGTGCACAGAGGGGAGCCTACCCGTCCCAAGCAGATCCTGCTCGAACCTCAGCTGATTATTCGCGCCTCTTCTTCCCCGTCGGCGGCTGGAACCACGGCGTAGCGAGACTTTCCTGAGAGCGACCACGGCACCAGCCAAAATCACTCCGACTTGGCGACGTGTGCCTCGAGGGATTCGCGGGTGATCGTGTGGCGGGCGCCGCAACGCGGGCAATGGATTCGAATAATCTCTTCGCCTTGGAATAGTTCGTCTGGCTGCTGACGCATGACGGGGGCAAGCATGGCAAGCATCTGCTCCTGATTGCAGCCGCATTCGAACCGGTATCGCCGCTTTTCCAGCAGCCCGAGTTCGACATCCTTGTCGAGACGACGGATCGCCTGTTCGTCGAGCGCCTTGATCCAGTCAAGGTCGGCGTCCGGCTGTGCCATAACCATCACCAAGTCTTCCTCCTCATAGCGAAAGAAGCGCGCGAGGCGTTGTTCGCTTTGCAAGTAAAACGTCTCGACCGCCCCGAGAAATTCCTGGCCTGAAAATTCCACGACGCTGCGGCGCGGCGGCACATTGTCTGAAATGATGTCCGCGTAAAAGAGTCCCTTTGGAGAGGCCTTGACATTTTCGGTGAAAACGTTGCCGACGACCGTTCCGAGTGTGTTGTTACCGCTGACAAAGACGTTCACCAACGGATCTTGAAAATTGACCGTCCAGGCGACCATTTCCTTCCAGGGTCGGGAAGCGCTATGCAGCGTCACAGCCGCCAAGGCGTCTCGGAGAAGTTTATCGGTCGCTTCCTCCAGACCGCTGCCGGAGTCCATGCGATGCAAGTAGAGCGCGGCATAGAGTTCGGAAAAGTCCGCCCGAGCCACCAAGGCATTGCGTCCCCGCGCAAAGTACGTGCGCACTTCGATCCCAGGATCAAGGGAGCTCTCGGTATCCGACATTGGCCCGAAAACTAGACACAATCTCCCAACAGGCAAGGGAGACCGATCCCGAATCTGCTTGCCCAAAGAAGCACCCACTTCGTGGAGGCTGGAAAGCAGCGACCCTGTTTCCGAATCACGTTGCCAAGGTAGGCGTATCCCCGTGGCAGGTCCGAAAAGCTCACCTGGCCGGTTCAGGATATGGTCTATGCAGCTTAACCGGCTCACCTTTGCGCACCCTGATGTTGAGCACTTCCACGAACACGGAAAAGCCCATCGCAAAATAGATGTAGCCCTTGGAGATATGCTGGCCAAATCCGTCGGCAATGAGGGTAACCCCTATAAGCAGCAGGAAGCTGAGCGCGAGCATCTTGATAGTGGGGTGACGATCGACAAATCCACTGATCGGCCCGGCGAAGGCCATCATGAAGATGACCGCCACAATGACTGCCCCGATCATAATGGGAATGTTATTGACCATCCCAACGGCAGTAATCACTGAGTCGAGTGAGAAAACAATGTCGAGCAAGATGATCTGGGTGATGACCGCGTTGAACGAGACCACTGCGCGCGTGGTGCCGTGTCCTTCTTCGCCCTCTAGCTTCTGGTGAATCTCGTGAGTGCTCTTCCAAACCAGAAAGATCCCGCCGATGATCAGGATGAGGTCTCGGCCGCTGACTTCGTGTTGAAAGATTGAAAAGAGCGGATGGGTAAGCCGAGCCATCCAAACTATCGACATCAGCAGGAGCACCCGCGTGATCATGGCGAGGCTCAGTCCGATAAAGCGTGCCTTCGGCTGCTGTTCCGGCGGAAGTTTTCCGGCGAGAATCGAGATGAATATGACATTGTCGATACCGAGCACGATCTCGAGCACGCAAAGCGTCACAAAGGCAACGGCGAGTTCAGCGAATCCTGAGGGCGCGGTATCCACCGCCGCACCAAGCATGAGCATGAAGATATTCGGGTCCATCAGCGTCTTCTAACGTGGGTGACTGGGCTGCACCATGAGATTCGTTAGCCGACCTTGAGATGGCCGCGGCACTGGCAGCTCGCTCGAACTTTGAGAGGCTTGCCCGGTGGAGCAAAGTACGCCGCGGACGAGTAAAGCTTCCGACGTGATGCGACGGGAATTTCGGTGACTTGTCCGATCTTCCGCCCCTAGAGTCTGCCGTGCGAGCGATCGAGGAAGTATTTCGGAGGTGCTCTTTAGGGTTCTTTCCGACCCCGCTGGTGGAAATGAAACGACTTTCCGGACGACTGGGCGGGCCACGTCTCTGGATCAAGCGCGACGATCTAAGCGGGCTGGCTTTTGGTGGCAACAAGACGCGTAAGCTGGAATTTCTCATGGCCGAGGCGCTGGCAAATCGCTGCGATGCCGTGATCACTGCAGGTGCGGCGCAGTCGAACCATTGCCGGCAGACAGCCGCCGCGGCTGCCGCCCTTGGCCTTTCCTGCCACCTCGCCTTGGGCGGATCCCCTCCCGGAGCTTCAAGCGGCAACCTGCTTCTGGATCAGCTTCTTGGCGCGAAAATTCACTGGTGCGGCAACCGGCGAAAAGGCGAAGGTCTCATCGAGATCGAGAAAGAGCTGACTTCGCGCGGGCTCAAAACCTACGTTATACCTTACGGAGGTTCCAACG
>DATDKN010000344.1:0-6605 GCA_036519995.1 Terrimicrobium sp.
AGCTCTAGAACTGTCGTGTAGAATTCCGCCACCTCATCAGGCTCTCGGGCACGGAGCGCAATGTGGTTGAGCCATCGCGGTTGCTCCCAGCCGTCCTTCAGATATCCCTCTCTGACATTGGACATTCCTTTCTGTGAAAGGTCAAATTGGGTCCCTGTGGGATCCTGGGCTCTAATGCCCGCGAAGGGAACATAGCTGAGCGCCTTGGTAAATAATAGTCCGGGGTACTTTTGTTTCATCCTCTCTAGCACCTCCTTGACGTCCTCGCATTCAAAGCCGAAGTGGTCGAGGCCCTGCTGGCTTCCCGGTCGCTTGGCTAAAAGTGCCATGCCAATGACCCCGTCGCTGATATGCCCCCGATTGGGATTGTGTTGACCCGTCTCATCTACCAATCCAGTGGTGATCTGCTTCATGCCGAAAATGGTCTGGTAGAATTTGGCCATTGTATCGTAACGTTCCGTGTTGGTGGCAACATGTCTTATCCTTGCAAACATATGAAGGCTCCTTTCGTACTGCGAGGGTCGGCTTTTGTTCTAAGTTAAAGCCCTTGACCTTGTCAAGCGTTAGCAGAGGCTGAATACTGGGGTGGTGGAGTAATGGAGTGGTGGTTTATAACCCAACATTCCAATACTCCCATACTCCAATACTCCAGTCCGCTGGATTGACGCAGGTTGGAGGCTTTGTTAGGCTCCGCGCTTGCTAGCAACGGGTCTCAGTCGCAACCGAACTCGAGAGAGGACAACTTAAGTATGAAGAAAACAGTCGTTGGCATCACGACACTGTTTTTTCTAATTCTCGCCTCATCGCCCGCTCTGCCGCAGCTCAAGAAAATACGGTTTTCGACGACCTCGATTGCCGTCACCGAGCTGCAATTCAGGATAGCCCATCTCAAAGGCTTTTATCGTGAGGAAGGACTGGATCTCGAAACACTTCTTATACGAGGATCGGTCGGGATGCAGGCGCTTATCGGCGGCTCGGTTGACTACGCATCAGCCGCGGGATCCATCATCGCCGCCGCTGTTCGCGGCGCGCCGGTAAGGCTTGTCCTGATCGTCAACTCCAAGCCGCAGTTCGACTTTGTAGCCCGCCCTGAAATAAAATCGGTCCAACAACTCAAAGGTAAGGTCATCGGCATCTCCTCCCGCGGGGGAGCGGTGGACCTGCTGACGCAACTCATCCTCACCCACCATGGTGTCACGCCGAACAAAGACGCAACCCTGATCGTCATAGGCACTCCCGAGGAGCTCGCGACGGCTCTGCGGACCGGGCATATTGCCGCATGTCTTCTCAGTCCGCCGAGACAGCTGATCCTCTATCGCGAGGGCTTTAACAAACTCGCCTATTCAGGGGATTACCTGGCCAGTTATCCGTCAGGGGGCATCGGGGCAACGGAGGAAAAAATCAGGACCAATCCATCCGAAGTCCTCGCCTTTGTCAGAGCTAGTCTTAAGGGACTCCAATACTATACGCAAAATCGCGCAGAGTCCGTTGACAACATTTCGAAGTATCTCGGTATCAAGGACCCTTCCTTGTCCGGAGAGGTTTACGACCTCCATGTAAGCCGGCTCGGGGGATTTAGCTATTTAGATGAACCCTGGATGCGCGGCGCCATTGATTTTACGAAGAAGAGTCTGGGAGTCACCAAAGAAGTCCCGCCTAGCCAGGTCTTTGATTTTAGTTTTGTCGAAAAGGCCATGGCGCGAATCAAAAACTAATTTGGCATCTTACGTACGTCCGAGATGATTTGTCCGAGGTATACCTACCGTGTTCCGAATGAGTGCAACCACAAAGAATGATCAGAAACAAACCGCTGGCGCGTCTGGTTATGGTATTCTTTCTCTCGGGATGTGACTCATTCAAAGTCGTGGGGCAATTCCAATCCGGGCGCCAGGCCTTCCTCGCCAAGAACTACGAAGAGGCGCTCACGTCTTTCCAACAAGTGGCTCGGGCTGACCCGAACTATATCTTCGAATCCGGATTGTATCGCTAAGGAATATGGAACTATGTCGGCCGCGCTCAGTACAATACCGGCAAGTTATTGGAGCGCGCAAGTCCCTGGAACGAGCCCTGTCAGTTTATCAGGATGATCATTTGGCCAAGCTCTACCTCGGCCTAACTCGCGCGCGCAGTGATGATTCAGCCAACGGCGCCAGAGATATCGAGAGCGGAATGAAGGGCCTTTATGACTGGCTCGAACATTATGAATCGACGAAGCCATTTGAAGCTTTCTGGGATCCACGGCGCGAGATCAGGTCCGCCATCGAAAAAGACCTCAAGATGATTTCTTCTAATAAAATCGACTGGCAGCAGCTTATCCCAAACGCAGAGTGGCTCGGACAAAGGTTCGAAGACGAAATCGATCAGGTCCGCCGGCAGGAAAGCCGGCAGCAGCGCTAAGGCATCTTTTGTGACCTTTGCGCTCTCTGCGGTTAAAAAAACTCCGTCGGCCATAAGCGGGTTAATACGGCTCGAAACTGCGCAGCGCGGGAAGGACCTCAGTGCCAAAGAGCCTGATTGAGCGCATCAAATCTTCTTCCGCGATGGCGCCGATGTTGAACTCGCCAAGAACGGTGTTGAACAACCCTTCGGCGGCGGCCGCTTTGATTTTTTTCGTCACGGTCTGGGGCGATCCGACGAAAGCAAGATTGTGATCCAGTAGGTAATCGAGATTGACGGCGTTCTTGGCGATTTCGGCACCGCCCGGGTCCCCGCGCTTGGCGAAATTTTCGGCCAATCTCAGATAACCAATCCCGCCGTCGGCCCTGGTCCCAAAGACCTTGGTAAAACAGTGAGCGAAATACGGTTTCGCCTTCGCGACAGCCTTCTCGTCCGTCTCGTCTACGTAGACGAGCACCCAATAGCCGATGTTGGGCTTTTCCGGATGACCCGCTCGGCTCCATCGCGTCAAATACTCTCGGTAACGGGGCGCGACCTCCTGCCGCGGCACCAGGAACAGATAGCCCGTGTGCACACCCTCTTGCGCCAGGATCGCCAGGGTATCGGCGTCGCGGGACTGCATCCAAAGCGGCGGGTAGGGCTTTTGTACCGGATTCACCGAAAGCGTCACGTTTTGGTATTGGTGAAAAGGGCCCTCGAAGCTAAACGCTCCTTCCGTGGAAAAAGCCTGCTTGACGAACCCTAAGGCCTCATTTGCCAAAGCCCTGCGGTTGTTGAAGTCCGCGCGATAGGGTCCGAAAAAGTCAGGCACGATCCCCGACACTAGACCAAGCTCCAAGCGCCCGTTCAGTACGTTGTCCAAGACCGCGGCATCCTCGGCGATTCGCAAAGGGTCGTAGAGCGGGACGACAAAGCCCATCGGGCCATGCCGCATCTTTCGCGTGCGCGCCGCCGCGCCGGTGCAATAAATCGCCGGCGAAGGCATCCAGCTTTCGTTGGGATTGAAGTGATGCTCGACGGTAAAGCCAAAGTCAAAACCCAGCTCGTCACAAGTCGCCAGCTCACGCCACAATTGTTCGTATCGCTGCGCCACAGTCATGCCCGGCTTGTTCCATACATGGGAGAAGTGCGCGAATTTCATCTGACTTCCTCCAAATGTTCGTGCCGAATCGCGATCAACAGATGCTTTTATTTCAGCGAACATATAGGAAAAACCCCTACCCTGCCACCATGATTGGATCTATCGGCGTTTCGCCGTGCGCATTCCAGAGGGGCGCATGAATGCTCACGCGTGTGTGATTGCAATAAAACATGACCCAACACGCGAGCCGACTTGAAGGCATTCGCGGCTCGCGCTCTAATAACACCAATGGCTGAGTCAAACGAGATCAGCAGCGACCGGCTTGTAGCGCAGTGTTGCATCGCCGGTGGCGGCCCGGCGGGCATGATGCTGGGCTTTCTGCTTGCCCGCGCCGGTATCGACGTCATCGTTTTGGAGAAACATGCGGATTTCTTGCGCGACTTTCGCGGCGATACGATTCATCCCTCGACGCTTGAAATCATGCACGAGCTAGGCTTGCTCGACGAGTTCCTCAAGTTACCGAATGAGAAAGTCTACGAGCTGAACGCTCAGATCGGCGACACCAGACTAACGCTGGCCGATTTCACTCGTTTGCCGACTCGCTGCGGCTTTATTGCCTTTATGCCGCAGTGGGACTTTCTCGACTTTCTCGCGGATCATGCGCGCCGGTACCCAACGTTCCGTTTATTGATGCAAGCCGAGGTGACCGACATTGTTAAAGAAGGAGAAGATGTGGCTGGACTGCGTGCGCAGACGCCGACGGGTTCACTGGAGGTGCGAGCGGATCTCGTAGTGGCGGCTGACGGCCGCTATTCGATCGTCCGCGCGAAAGCCGATTTACCCGTCCAGGAGCTTGGTGCGCCCATGGATGTGAGTTTCGCAGAAGTCAGCTGACGGAACTTGCGAACACTATCTTTCCCTAGAAACCACTCTTCTGCGTCTTCGAAAAGCCCTTTCCTTCTTCATCGGACACACTTCTGGAAATGTTCAATAGCGATCGGTCTGAAGCGCAAAGTTAGGCCATTTTTTCTGCCCAGTGGTCGTGACCACTCGTGCACTGCGGGTGATCGACACTCGCGCACGAGGCCGCCTTCTCGAAACGACCAGTTAGCTCTTTAGCTAAAGCATGTAGCGCCGGAGCTGGTGAGCCGGCGTGAGATAACGATCAGCGGCCAGTCGCACAAAGAGCAGCGAGCCAAGTGCGGTCGCGGCTCCCTGCATGAACACGACGACCATCTGATAGCGGATCGCGACGAGCGGCGATGAACCGGCGAGAATCTGACCCGTCATCATGCCGGGCAGTTGCACCAGACCGACGGTCATCATCCCGTTTACGGTAGGGATCATCGCCGCCCGAAGCGACGCGCGTACCATTGGTTGTACGGCCTCCCGTCCGGAGAAGCCGAGAGCGAGCCTCGCCTCGATTTCATCCGAGCGAGCCCGCAAATCGCTCTGCAAACGGTCGCCGGCGAGCGCGGCGCTCGTCATCGAGTTGCCGAGGATCATGCCTGCGATAGGAATGATATACTGAGGTTCATACCAGGGCCGTACCTGCACGACGACGCCGATCACATACGCGAGTGTCGCGGCTGTCGAGACCGTTAGCGCAATCGCGGCAATCCACGTCGCGCCCGGCAATGGCTTCCCGAGACGAGACACCGCCGCCTGCGTCGCCACGCCGGTCATGACGCCGAGAATCAAGAGGATCCAGTACCAACGCGCGGCTGCGAACACCGCCGCGAGGATGAGACCAACGGCATAAAGCTGAACGATGGCGCGAACTGTGCCGATCGCGAGATCGCGCTCGAGTCCGAGCGACTGGCGAACCGACACCACGATGATTGCGCCGACGAGGACGAGCGCCATCGCCAGTTGCCAGACGGACAGATCGATGATACTCGCGGTGGAGCTCACGTCCGACCGCTCCCGCCGGCTATCTTCTCGCCCGCCAGAAACGCCTGAAGGCGCGCGTCCAGGGCGGCGTCGGAACCCTCGAGCGACTGGAACGCCTCGACGCGCCCCTTTATCAGATAGAGCAAGCCGCCGCCGAGCCTACGGACAAGATCAGGCTGGTGCGTCACCGCGACGATGCTCAGGGCACGCGCCGCGCGAAGTCGTGAGATCGTCTCAACCACGAGGTGTGCGTTGGGTGGATCGAGTGCCGATGTCGGCTCGTCGAGGAGGAGCGCTTGCGGATCGCGCAGGAGCGCCCGCGCGATCGTTACGCGTTGCTTCTCGCCTCCGGAGAGTGTCGCGGCCTCGCGGTCGAGAAGCTTCGGATCGAGCCCGACTTCATCGAGTGTCGCTGCCAGTCGATTCTCCGAGAAATCGCCTGGTACGCCAGCAGGGCGGATGCAGAGATTGTCGCGGACCGTTCCTTCGAACATCACCGGCGTCTGCATGACCAGCGCGACCCGACAGCGGAGCTCGCGGGGATCGAACGATCGGGTGTCACGGCCATCGAATCGCACCGTGCCGGACGTCGGTTCGACGAGACGGTTGAGACAGCGAAGCACACTCGACTTCCCGGATCCGGACGGGCCGACAAGCGTGAGCGCATGCCCACGCTCAACGCGGAAGGAGACATCGTTCAGGATCTCCGCGGCGGGATGGCCACGGTCGCCTGGATAGGTGAGCGAGAGATGATCGACCTCGAAAATCGGATCGTTCTCGTTCTCGTCGTAGTCGGGAACGGCAATTCGGTCGGGCCGGAATTTAGCCTCCTTGTGCAGAATACTCATCTCGCCAAACTTTCGCAGGCGTCGTCCACAAGACCCCTGCCGCTGGAGCCTTTAAAGAGGAAAGGGTTCAATGCCATTGATCCAATCCCTCGGCTTCGGAATCCTCTTTGCTGTCTGAACCATCGACAACGACCGCCCAGACGAGTAACAGGAATACAGGAATGAAATGAATGCTCGAGGCAGATGTAGGGCGGTGCCTTGCCATGACAGCTAACCATTAAGCGAGCCGCTGTAGGCGAGAACAAACGCCCGTCGGCCCTTCTCCTGGGATGACTCCATTAATGAAATCCGGTTCGGCTGCAATATTCACTAGCTATCCCAACTTGTCAACGCTTCTGGGTGGCGCCAAATACCGCCGGCATCGGCGGCCGATCTCCCTCACGCCT
>DATDKN010000345.1:0-6036 GCA_036519995.1 Terrimicrobium sp.
CGCGAAGAAGTTGGCCGCACGGTCACTGATCCGAGTGAAATCGATGGAGAAATCCATGCTCTCTGTGAAGCGTTGGTCGCGACGGAGGGCCGATTGAACCCATAGAGATGGACGAGGAACGCCGTTGCCTGGTGTGCGGAACGCCATTGCCTACGGCGCGAGAATTTTGTCCCGTTTGTATTCTGCGTGGTGCTCTGACAGACCAGGGTCAGGGCGAGTCCGGCGAGAAAGTCGTGACAGGTTTCGTCAACAACAGAATACCGGTTTGAACATTACGAACTCGCCAAGGGCGAAGACGGCCTACCGATCGAACTCGGTCGCGGCGCTATGGGCGTTACCTACAAGGCCTTTGATGTCGATCTGCATCGCCCGGTAACCCTCAAGGTCATCAACGAAAAGTATATTGGCGATGAAGCCGCTCGGTCTCGTTTCATGCGAGAAGCGCGCATGGCCGCCAGCCTCCGCCATCCTCACGTCGCTTCGGTCTTCCACTTGGGCAAGACGGGCAACGGCTTCTTCTACGCGATGGAGTTTGTGGAAGGGCAAACGCTCGAAAGCTTGATCAAGCGCTCGGACCGGCTCGAGCCGAGACGCGCCCTCGAGATTGCTTACCAGGTCGCAGATGGGTTGTCCGCCGTGCACAAGCAAAAGCTTGTTCACCGCGACATTAAGCCAAGCAACATTATGGTGAGCTTTGGCGACGGAGATTCTGTCGCGGTGAAAATTATCGATCTTGGCTTGGCTAAGACGATCCAGGATGAAACATCGGAACCTTCGATCTCGGCGGTGGGAGCCTTTGTCGGAACTCCGGAATTCGCCAGCCCTGAACAGGCTGCCGGGGTTGATGTCGACATCCGCTCAGATCTCTATTCGCTGGGGGTGACGCTCTGGGAAATGGTGACCGGGCATGGGCTTTTCAGGGGCCCGCCTGCCGACGTCATCTACCAACATCAGCACGCGCCCTTACCGCACGAACGCCTTGAAGGCGTTCCCCAGCCGATTATCGTTCTCTTGGAAATACTCTTGGAGAAAGATCCGGCACGCCGATTCCAGAGCCCAGCCGAGCTCCTGAACGTGATTCCCTCGATAATGGATTCCATCGACGAAGGACGGACGATTACTTACCACAGCTTGGCCAAAATTTCCGGCGGGAACGCCGACCTCTTCTCGCGCCGGCGGCAGGGACGGCATCCCCCTGAAAAGGTGTCGATCGCGAGGTTGCCGGTCACAGGGAGCGACATGTTTGGCCGCGATGAGGATGTCGACTTTCTCGACAGGGCCTGGGCAAATGGGGATGTCAACGTGGCTTCGATTGTCGCCTGGGCAGGTGTGGGCAAGTCAACGCTGATCAATCATTGGCTCCGACAGATGGCTGCCGAGCACTACGGTTCTGCCGAACTGGTCTTCGGGTGGTCATTTTACAGGCAGGGCAGCGGCGGCGAAATTTCATCCGCCGACGAGTTTATCAATACGGCCTTGGATTGGTTCGGAGATCCCGATCCGCGGATCGGAACTGCCTGGCAGAAAGGGGAGCGATTGGCAGACTTGATTGCGCATCGTCGAACCTTGCTGATACTGGATGGCCTCGAACCGCTGCAATTTCCCCCCGGTTCGCAAGAAGGACGCATTCGCGACCCTTCTCTCCAGTCGCTCCTGCGTGAGCTCGCTGCCTTCAATAGTGGTCTGTGTGTGATCACGACGCGACTGCCTATCGCCGACATTGCCGACCACGAACGGACTTCAGCACCTCGTCGCGACCTGGAGCATTTGTCGAGCGATGCAGGCGCCAAGTTGCTCCGGGCCTTGGGTGTGAAAGGCGATGATCATGAATTGCGCAGCGCGAGCAATGAATTCGATGGGCATTGCCTTGCTCTGACGCTCTTGGGCAGTTACCTCACGGACGCGTATGGGGGAGACGTTCGGCGAAGGACTGAGTTGTCCGAGCACCTAACTCATGACGTCCGCCAGGGAGCTCATGCGCGGAAGGTAATGGAAAGTTACCAAATATGGTTTGATGAAGGTCCGGAGCTCTCAGTTCTGCGAATGTTAGGCCTGTTTGACCGTCCCGCTGATGCCAAAGTGATCGATATTCTCGTCGAGCCTCCTGCGATTCCTGGTCTGACCGAATCTCTGCTCGACTTGAGCCAGACAGAGTGGCGGGCCGTTCTTGCCCGGTTGAGACGGGCTCGCCTCCTCTCGGGCGAAGATCCTGACAATCCAGGGCATATCGATGCGCATCCCCTCATTCGCGAACATTTTGGCGAGCAGCTCCTGAGCCAGCGAATCGAAGCTTGGAAGGAAGGAAACAGGCGCTTGTATCAGTACTACCGGACCCACGCGCCGCAATTGCCGGAAAGCTTTCGAGCGATGGAGCCGTTGTTTCAGGCGGTGGTTCGGGGCTGCAACGCAGGTTTGTTTCGGGAAGCGCTTCGTGAAATTTATATCCCCCGGATCCAGAGAGGGAACGCTTGCTATGCGGCTCACGTGTTAGGCGCCAGAGGCGCTTTGCTCGCGACCCTGGCTCATTTTTTTGACCGTGGGCGGTGGGGTGCCTTTGCGACGAGCAGCCTCAAAGGCCAAGCGCTCACCGCCGAAGACCAACTTTTCGTTCTCTTGGAGTCGGCCTTGAATCTATCGGTCACGCGCGGCACGCAGGCGCCGGAAGTGCGAGCCTGCTATGAGCGGGCGGAACGCTTATCTCGCTCTCTCAATCGCCCTCTGTTGCGTGGTCTCGCGCTGATTGGCAAATGGCGCTACTCACTCGTCACCGACGAGCTCAATGCAACGCTGGAAATAGCGAAACAACTCCAGGCTGTTGCCCAGGAGCAGAACGACGCTTCGCTCTCGATGAAGGCTTACATGGCGCTGGCGGCGACACTCTACTATTTGGGCAAATTCGAAGCAGCGCATGATTACGCAGCCAAGGGCGTTGCCATTTGGCGGTCCGGAGAGGGCAAGTCTCAGTTTGAGGAGATCGATGCGCCCGAGATTGCGATGCTCTGCCATAAGGCTCTTTGCGAATGGCATTTCGGAGAGACGATCACGTCTCGTGTGACCATGGCAGAAGCGATCTCCGTCGCTAATGAATTCCAAGATGGCCACGGGTTGGCCGTGGCGCTCTTCCACGCCACCGTGCTCGCTTATCGTGAGCACAATCTGGAGGAGGTTGAGCGCCTTGCATCCGAGCTGGTTGAACTCTCCACCAAGCAAAATTTTGCTCATTTCGTCGCCGTAGGAACTGTCCTCCTGGGTTGGGCGCGCAGTGCCGCCGGCAACACCGCCCAGGGGATCTCATGTATTCAGGATGGAACGGAGCGCCTGCGCGCCAGTGGCTCCCTGCTCGGCATGCTTTCCATGCTCGCCCTCAAAGCCGAAGCTTTACATCTCGCTGGCCGAACTTCGGAAGCTCTCGAGGCAATTAAGGAGGCCGAAGCGCTCGTCGAAGCATCCGGAGGCTCGTGGTGGTGCGCTGAGTTGTCCCGCCTGCGAGCTATTTTCCTGATCGAGCTCGGGGCAGAGGAGACCAGGATAGAGGAAGCCTTCGCCAAAGCTCTCAAGATCGCCAAGCAGCAGAAGTCAGTCGCGCTCGCCGCGCGTGCCGAGGCAACATACGCGAAGTACCAGCAGGAAAAGAAGGTCCTTGTCGGAGACGTTCCCAAGCACGGACACGCTTAACTTGCGAAGCCACGATCGTTGGACCGCAGTCGGCGCGGAGGCGTTGAGACGTTAGACCGAAGCCATAGAGGTTGTCGTCTGGCGAGGCGAAGGGCGAGATCCAGATCGATGAATTCCAATTCTCCCTCTGTCCAGCTAAGCTTAAAGAAAAGCTGATGCTCAGAAAGAAGGCGATCGCTCCCGCTTAGCATTTACTCACCCGGCAAGAGCCTGCCAAGGGCTTTGACCTCCATCGTCTATCGCCAAGTCCCGATCTTTGCAGTCGCCTACCAGTTCAGCTTATCAAAGAGTGAGAGTGATCGGGCTTGATGTAAGCTTGCAACTTAAGGAGCTTAGGACACGATGCTTGAGGCGTGAAAGCACATCCTCAGCATCTCATTCGCCTAGTGAGCTTCGTTTGCACCATTCTGCTTTCATTTGGCAGGTGCTTTGGCGAACGGATTTCTTTCGAGAATATCATTGCCTTTGGCGATAGTCTTACGGATGTGGGTAATGTCGCAGGTGTCACTGACAAGAACGTCGCGCCCCGGATCAACGGCTATTATCAGAAAACCCACTTTTGTAATAATATCGTGTGGGTCGAAATCCTGGCTGGGTATTGGAAGCTCTCCGCGCGGACTCCTGGCCGCGGCGACACCACCACACTTCCTTCGAAAGCGACCGGAAACACTTGGGCATGGGGCGGGGCGGAAGCCGCCTCCGGCACTGACCGGCCCAGCGGAGTCACTGGGCCGATCCCCAATCTTCTCACGCAGGTGCAAGAATATCTGGCGAATAATACTCCGAGGCAAAAGACGCTCTATGCAATCTGGTCGGGGGCCGACAACCTCCTTGTCGGAGGAAAATTCGGACCGCAGGCGGCCGCGGCCGCAGTCGACGCTGTCAAGACTGCGATGATCGATCTCGAGAAAGCTGGCGCACGACACCTGCTCATTTTCAACATGCCAAAGATGGGCGATACCCCGGACGCAAAATCGGGAGGTGCGGCCGCCGCGCTGCCGCCAATGGGTATTCGGTTTCTTTTAATGTGGCCTTGAGGGCGGCGATTCGTCAGTTGCGGAATGATCGGCGTTTCAAAGCAAAGATCTATGTCGTGGACGCGTTCACGGAGCTTGTCCGCATCGTGAACACCGTGAATAAGGGCAATACTTACAAGCCGCGTTTCTTCGTTCCAGGCCCTCCGGTCTCGATAGACAATGTGACGCATACGGGCTTGGATTACTTCAAATCGAATGGGACCTACCCGACGAACTATCTGTTCTGGGATGATGTTCATCCAACAACTCAAGGTCATCAGATTGTCGCAGGACTCGCCCTTCGAGCAGTCTCTAAGTGAGCCAGCGGAGGTCGACCGTTCTCTGAAAATCACGTCAGGGCGCCGCTACACGAGGAACCAGAACCAGCGGTGCAGCCGAAGCAGTGGCCGGCGACGGCGATGGGCATATTTTCCAGGTGCCTATGATCGACGTCCCACAGGAAGAGTGGCTTTTGGTGTCCGGCGTAAATGCCGAGCTGCTGATTGAAATCACAATCATAGACCTCGCCGCGCCAGCTAATACTTAGCGTATTGCGGCACATGAGACCGGCTACCGAAGCAGGATTGAATGCTTCGATCAATAGCTGCATGTAGGCTCGGAGTTGGCCGTTGTGTCGGAGCCACGAGGCGAAACGAGCGATCGGCATGTTGGTGATCGTGTAGAGGTGGTGAAAGTCGATGCCGAAATGCTCTTTCAATTCGCGCTTATAATCCGATTCGAGCTCCATCTGGTCCGGAGGTAAGAACGCTCCGTTGGGATTGTAGACAAGGTCAAGAATGAGGTCATCCTGTCGCCCGCACCCCAGGCGATTCAGAAGCTGCAGCGCTTTGATACTGGCATCGAAGACACCGTCTCCTCTTTGGGCATTAACATTTTCCGGGGCATAGCACGGCATGGAGGCGACGATTTTCAAACGATGAGCAATCAGAAAATCAGCCAGCCATTCGTACCCAGGGTCCAGAAGAATGGTAAGATTGCAGCGATCGATGATTGTCTTGACGTGAGGCAGGTCGCACAGTCTTTCGACGAGATACCGGAAATCGGGAACCATCTCAGGGGCCCCGCCGGTAAGGTCCACGATTTCGATATCCGTGCGAGCGAGCCACTCGACGATCCGATCGATAGTCTCGCGCTTGATAATCTCTTTACGTTTCGGACCGGCGTTAACGTGGCAATGGATGCACGTCAGATTGCACAATTTGCCGAGGTTAAGTTGAAGGATCTCCGTCCTCCCGCGCTTGAGCGTCAGCTGGTGATCTGCCAACGTCTCGGAAAAGCTTCCGTCAAGCTCTTCTGTCAGCGTCCCGGGCATTTCGTTGCGTCC
>DATDKN010000346.1:0-5457 GCA_036519995.1 Terrimicrobium sp.
ATCTCGTAACACGAGCGCTCCCTGCCCGAGATAGTTCAGAATCAGCGCCGGAAAAACGACCCAATACCACGCCAGCGCGATCGGTTTTCGTCCGAAATGTCCCAAATCCGCGTAGAGCGCCTCCGCGCCTGTAGTCACAAGAAAGACACCGCCCAGGATAACCAGCGTCGCCCATCCGTGGACGGCAAGAAACCGGATGGCGTAAAAGGGATTAATGGCGACAAGCACTTCCGGGTAGTCCACCACCTGTCGAACACCCGTGATTGCAAGCGTTAGGAACCACACCAACATGATTGGGCCGAAAAGCTTTGCCACCGACTCGGTTCCTTTTCGCTGAAAACTGAAGAGGCCTACGAGGATCAGAATGGTTAAGGGCACTGTAAAGTGCTCCAGCCAGGGTGCGGCGACGATCAGCCCTTCAGTCGCGGAAAGCACCGAAATTGCAGGTGTAATTACGCCATCCCCGTAAAGGAGCGCCGCTCCGGAAACTCCAATCACGATCATTAGAGCGGCCAATTTTGATTTGGAGGCCTCGCTAATGCTCTCGGGAAAAGCCAGCGAAAGTAGAGCCAGAATCCCTCCCTCTCCATGATTGTCGGCACGGGTGACGAAAGTCAGATACTTGACCGTTCCGAGGAGGATTAAGGTCCATATAATCAATGAGAGAATCCCGAGGATGCCTTCATCATGTCGGCTGACCCCAAAGGAGAGGCATTCGCGAAACGCGTAGAGAACCGAAGTTCCAATGTCACCGTAGACAACGCCCAGCGCTCCCAGCGCGCTGCGTAGCGAGGCACGGTTGGTTTCCGCCATGAAGAGGAATAGAAGAGCAGCAACTCCTCCATTTGAAAAGCCGGCTTCGCGAGTTGCTCGTTGCCATCCAGGGTTAACTGGGAATTCTTTGCTTTTCTCCCAGGCAGTCGGGAAAGCATGCTACGATCAAAGGGGTAATAGTGGACAGCCGGTCGTAAGGAGATTCCGGTAATCGCGACGAATGGAAAACCCAAGTTGCTCCCAACCCGATTACGTAAACCTACATGCATAGGCCCAAGCACTTCACAGCGCCTGCTGAAGTCAAAGTGCGGTTGGGGGCGGATCAAATTTGCACCTACTTGTTGTTTTCAGACGTAGAGTAGTTGGCCACAACAACATGTGATCATGAACGCCGCCGAAGAGAAGTCGCTCGAGTCCGCTTCAAACCAGGAGTCTCTTGCTCCACAGCCAGCCAATGACACGTCCACGGAGGCACCAGCGAGCAGCTCAACCTCAACATGGTTTGCTTTGCGCAATCCGGTCTTTTGCCGGCTTTGGCTTGCGACGCTTCTCTCCGGGACGTTCGTTTCCTCCCAGGACGTTACGGCGACATGGCTGATGCACGATCTTGGCGCATCACCCTTCTGGCTCTCCCTCATAGCGACAGCGGCGTCAGCGCCGTTCTTCTTATTCACCTTACCTGCTGGTGCGGTCGCGGACATTGTCAACCGGCGGACGGTCATTATCAGCGCAGTCCTTTGGCAAGCAGGATGGTCGGTGATTCTTGCATTCGCCGCGTTCACGAACTTGATCAACCCAGGCGCCGTGCTGACTTGCATTTTTGCCCTCGGCATCGGTCTGGCCTTTGGAGCTCCGGTTTGGGGGGCGGTCGTTCCCGATATCGTCAACAAAGAGGAACTGCCCTCCGCGATTACGCTGGGTGGAGTTCAATTGAACCTCTCTGGAATTGTCGGTCCCGCCCTCGGCGGATTTCTTCTTCCAGTGCTTGGTGCACCACTCGTCATCTCCTTCAATGCTCTCGCTTTTGTGATCGTCGCTCTCGTGATCATGCAATGGAGGCCGCGACAGGCGCAAGCGACCGGATTGCGCGAGAATTTTACGGAATCGTTCATCAGTTCGCTGCGTTACGCCCGCAATTCCCAGCGCATGAAGGTGATCCTCTTTCGCAACGTTTTGTTCTCGGTGGTGATCTCTGCCATTCCGGCGCTCTTGCCAATCATCGCGCTTCGAGCCTGTGCCTGTTCGGCTTCTCAGCTTGGACTCATTTTTGCCTGCGTCGGGGTGGGATCGCTCGGCGGGGCAATGTTCGTCCTGCCGTTCCTTCGGAAGCGCTTTTCTGCGAACGCGATCACCTCGATCAGTGTTGCCATCTTGCTCGTCGTCTATCTGGCGATGGCCTTTACCCAGGAGGTCCCTCCGCTCATGGTTTCGACAACCTTGGCCGGTGTTGCCTGGTCGCTGGCGGGCGCGGAGCTTTGGGTTGCCGGCCAGCGGGTGATGCCCAGCTGGGTTCGCGGGAGGATGAATGCGTTCCTGATCATGCTGGGGCAGGGCGGTATGGCGCTTGGGGCAATTCTCTGGGCGACAGGCGTGGCGAATGTGGGCCTTGACCTAACCTTCGTTGGCGCGGCAGCGATGGCGCTGGTCGTCCTCGGCCTCGGGCTGCGTTTTTCGATCAACTTCGCCGTCGAAGCCCATGTTGAGGAGGCGCCGCTGGACTACGCGCATGAGTTGGAGATTCTTCCCAAACACGAGGAGGGTCCGATCACCATCACGATCGACTATCTCATCGCACACGAAGATCGAGAGCAGTTTCGCCTCCTGACGCATGAGGTCCAAGCCGCTCTTCGACGTAACGGCGCCTTCGAGTGCCGTGTTGACGAGAGTCTTGACCAGAGTGGCATCTTCCGTCTGGAGTACCAGGTCTCGACATGGGCGGAACACCTTCGTTTGCGAAGGAGAATGACTGTGGAGGAGACCGAAGCCTATAAGAAAGCATGGAGTTTGCATTCCGGGGATTCCGAGCCAGTCGTGCGGCATTTCCGATCGACTCACAGGGTTATGCATCTGCCCGGCTTCGGCGTTTCCGGCCGCACTTTCGTAAATACATCGCGAATGCCGAAGCCACGAATGCTTTCGGCAGCATCCTAGTCGTAGCGACGAATTCTATCCTTGTAAGGTGCGCGATAACTCAGTCGAAAAGGCCTCTAGAGGTGCGCCTTCAGACTCGTGCATTCGGCAAAATTGTTATACTGCGCCTACGTCTCGGGTTCAGCCAGTAAGGCTTCGATCTTCTTCTCCAAGGCTTGGTAACCGATCTCTCCTTTGAAGAACGCTCCGCCGGCGTGGACGTGTCTCACCGTGCCGCCTCGATCGAGAAGGATACTTATCGACGTCCAGCCACGTTCGTGTTTGTCGAGCCACCATTTCCGTAGCGTTGACCATTCGCGATCAATTGCCACCGGAAACGCTATGTTTAGTTCCCGAATCTGCTCCTTCACATGAGCGGGTGTCAGCGGCGCTGATGACTTGTGGTGATAAAATCCCAGCACAACCAGGCCGCGATCACGATATCTCCTCGCGAACTCGTTGAGTGCGGGAATGCTTGCTTCGCAAAATGGACAACCTGGCGCAGTCCACCAACGGATGAGAACCACCTGTCCGCTCAGTGAATCCAAAGTAAGAGGTTTTGAGTTGATCCATTCGCCGACATCCCATTTTTCAAATCGGCGGCCGATCAAGTCACTTCCTGCCTCGGCAGGAGCGGAATAGACCTTCAGACCCGCCAATGACTTAGGAAATTCGGTGCCGTGGGCGTTCATTATAATTAGACCATGGAGGAAGAGCGCAAGGGACACTAAGGCAACTTCCCAAAACGTGACGAAACGAGATTGCTTAGTGGTCGACAAGTGGCGGTCTTGAAAGCTCGCGATTCTTCCCATTTTTACTTCAAGGCATCGGCGCACCTCGCGCCGCCGCAAACAGCGAGTACCACTCCTCATGGCTGAGTGAGACAGTCAGCGCCTGAGCGCATGAGCGTAGTCGATCGGGTCGGGTAGTTCCGAGGACCGGCTGGATCTTCGCGGGATGTTTGAGGAGCCAGGCAAGTAAAATAGCCTCGATGCTTGTTTGACGACGCTCGGCATATTCACGCACCAGTGTGCCGGCCTTCCTAATGCTTTCCGGTTGGCCATCAAGCGTTCCTGCGAAAACCCCTTGGGCCAGCGGGCTCCAGGCTTGGAGCAAAACACCGTGCAATCGGCAATACTCCATGGTCCCTTCCCAACCGTCCGGATAGCGTGGTGAGCCTTGGTTGAAAGATATTCCCACCTCGACGAACCCGTGATGCAAGAGATTCATCTCGACCTGATTCGCGACCAGCGGGAAGGAGAGGAACGATTGAAGATATTCCATCTGGAATCGGTTCTGGTTGGAGACACCGAAATAGAGGACTTTGCCTGACGAGTGAAGCTTTTCGAACGCGTCAGCGATTTCTTCTCCTTCCCAGAGACAGTCAGGTCGATGTAGCAGGAGAATCTCCAGCCTGTCGGTGCCAAGCCGGCTTAGAATGGCATCCACACTTTCTAGAATATGATCTCGGCTGAAATCAAAGCGTTGTGGCGTTCCCGGTGGATCATTCTCCCAGCGAATTCCGCATTTGGACTGGAGAACGATTCGATCTCTCAGCGACGGCCTTTCCCGCAGCACCCGACCGAAAACTTCTTCAGATCGCCCGCGGCCATAGATGTTGGCATGATCGAAAAAATTGATGCCAATTTCTTCGGCGGCATCGAGGAAGGCCCGCGTCTTCTGCTCGTGCTCCGTCGTCAATTTCGTCTCGATATCGAACCCTCCTCCCAGCCCCATGCAACCCATGGCGAGGCGAGATACTTCTAGATCGGTGTGAGGAATTTTGATTTTTTCCATAGAGGGTTTTCCTAGTTACCAGGCGTAGGCCTGTGGCGCTTCGCCGCCGGGGCCCGGGAAGATTGCGTCTAGTTCCTTGAGGGTTTCTGGGGCCAGTAAGATCTCAGTAGCGCGCAAGGAAGATTCGAGTTGCTCGACAGTCCGCGGGCCAATAATGGGAGCGGTCACGATTGGATTATGCAAGAGCCACGCCAACGCTACGGCAGCAGGAGGCTCACCGAGCCGTTTGCACAGCGTTTCATACCTTTCCAGCTTTGGCCGATGTTCGTCGATTTCCTTTCGCGCTTCGTCGTCGGTGCGTCGACCGCTTTGTAGTTTTTCCAGCGCGCCACCGAGAAGGCCGCCGCCGAGAGGACTCCACGGAATCAGGCCGAGGCCGTAATATCTGCAAGCGGGGATCACCTCCAGTTCAACGGTCCGGTTATTCAAGTGATAAATGCTTTGCTCGCTGCTCAAGCCCATCAGACCCCTTCGGGCAGCCTCCTGGCAAGCCGTAGCGATGTCCCAGCCGGCGAAGTTGCTTGATCCAACATAAGCAACTTTCCCTTGGTTTCCCAGTTGAGCAAAGGCCTGCCAAATTTCATCCCAGGGACAGTCACGATCGACGTGATGCATCTGATAAAGATCGATGTGATCCGTCTGAAGCCGCTGCAAACTCGCGTCACAATGCTTTCGAATTTTATAGGCAGAAAGCCCGCGAGAAAGGGTGTTCGGCTCGGGGAGAGCTTGCTTGCGTTCGACCGCTCCGAATACTTT
>DATDKN010000347.1:0-2773 GCA_036519995.1 Terrimicrobium sp.
CGCTGGGGGCGACAGTTCACCGGCAAGGTTGACGGAAAAAAGCTCGACGCCTACGTCTGGGTCTTCCTCATCTCCGGGGCAGCGCCGCCAAAGCACTTTATCGGCGGCTGGAAGGGCGCCGAGAGCATGCGCCAGCCTCCCATGTATTGGCGCCTCGGCGGCGGAACGCTCCGAGGTGTCAGCAAGCCCGGCTGGATCGTCTGGAGCCGGGTGGACGTTTCCGGAGGCCGCTTGAACTTTGACACAGGTCTTGCCGAAGTCGTAAAGCTTCCTCTGGAAGAAACTGAAGAGCGCTGGAAATTGACCACTCCCCAGTGGCCGATCATGCACGCGGTCCTCCAGGGAATCAATCGCGATCAAATGATGGGGCGACACAAGGCAAACCACATTCAAGTGGCATACGCGACCGACAAGGCGACCGCGCGACGCGCCTTATTCGCCAAGGCTGCGGCAATGAACGAGCTCGGGATAAATGTCTCTCTGTGCGGAGAGATTTGATGATGGACGATATTCTTCAGGTTCTCGTTGCGCTTTCGCGCGAGCTCGGAGCCGAGCACCGCGGGCTCGCCATCCTTGGCGAAGGAAACGTGTCAGCAAAACTCAACGATGACACTTTTCTTGTTAAAGCCAGTGGAAGCAGCTTGGGAACCTTGACCGATGCGGACGTTACTGAGTGCCGATCGGCGCCGCTGCTTAACATGCTCGATCGCAATGATCTGGAGGACAAGGAAGTCGACGATGAACTGCTCGCATCACGTGTCAATCCCTCCGCCAAGAAGCCGTCAGTCGAAGCTCTTTTTCATGCGTATCTTCTCAGCCTGCCAGACATCAACTTCGTCGGACATACTCACGCCATCTATATAAACCAGATCCTCTGCTCGACGCGCGCACACGATTTTGCCGCGATGAAACTTTTCCCCGACGATATCGTCTGCTGCGGACCGGCGTCCGTGTTCGTTCCCTATACGGATCCAGGGCTAAGACTCTCTCAGGTCATCCGTAAGGAGACGACGCGTTACATCGAAGAGCTGGGTTTCGCGCCGCGCATAATTCTGCTCGAAAATCATGGCATTATTACCCTCGGGCGCTCGCCGGATGCGGTAAAAGCTGCCATGTTCATGGCGGAGAAGGCGGCCAAAATCTTCGTGGGAGCGGCCGCTCTTGGAGGTCCGCGTTTTCTTTCGCAAGAAAACATTAGCCGCATTCTCGGACGTCCCGACGAGCACTATCGACGAAGAATGCTGAAACTTTGACGTGCGCGAGTGATTCCAGCTGCCGAAACAGGCGAGTGCGCGCTCAAACACGCCCAATTGAGAATTTCTTATAGCATCTGCAAATCTTGCCTTTGCGAAACCATGACTTATGCTGACATCGGTAAACGCAGTAATAGGTGTCTGAGAATAATTGCGAGCAAGGATGAGATTCCGCACGGTTCGAGAGCAAGGGACTGAATTCGGGTCCATCTGGTCCGCCGCAAGAGTTCGCTGCTCCGGTCGGACCTTCCGGGTTGCAAGCTCGCCCCTTGTTGCGGCCAAATGATTGATGCACGGCAAGCAGGTATTGCGAAGATCGCGCGCTCTAAGAACCCTCGACCGGACAGCGACCATCTCTATCGGAAACTCCTCGAAGGTCTTCCCGCCGCATTTTATGCGACCGATGCGGCGGGTTACCTGACGTTCTACAACGAGGCAGCTGCGGACCTTTGGGGTCGAAGGCCAAAGCTGGGCACAGATCGATGGTGCGGCTTCTGGAAGCTTTTTAGCGCTGACGGCACATCGATGGCTCACGACACATGTCCCATGGCGATTGCGCTCAAGGAAAATCGTGTCGTCCGCTGCTCCGAGGTCCTTGCGGAGCGTCCAGATGGAACACGGGTAACCTTTATTCCGCATCCGACGCCACTTCGTGATCCAACCGGGCGGCTCATCGGCGCGACGAACATGTTGGTTGACATCAGCGAACGCAAGAAGGCCGAGCGGGCGCTGCAAAGGCAGGCGGGTCTCATCGAACTTTCCTTTGATGCAATCCTCGCCTGGCGGCAGCCCGGCGGAATCGAGTTTTGGAATAAAGGAGCAACGACTCTCTACGGATTCGAAGCGTCTGAGGCGCTCGGCAAGGTTACACGCCATCTGCTGAAGACACGGCATCCACGCCCCTGGGCAGAAATCGAGGCCGAACTGCGCGAACACGGCTCTTGGGAGGGCGAACTCCGACACATCACGAAAACAGGCGACGAGGTGTTCGTTGCATCGCGCTACCAGCTGGTGTCTGACGAGGGCGACGGCATGCTGATTCTGGAAACAAATCGCGACGTCACCGGACGAAAACGAGCGCAAGCCGAGCTTAGCAAGGCACAGCGGCAACTCGAGTCCGATCTGCGTAACATGACCCTCCTGCATGAGGTCAGTATGCGCTTTGTCCAGCAAGACGACCTGCACGGCCTTTTAGACCAGATCTTGGACGCAGCCATTGGCATCACGGGCGCTGACAAGGGAAGCATTCAGCTGCTCGAGGACGACGGATGCACTCTCCGATTGACTGCGCAGCGCGGTCTCCCAAGGGATTTTCTCGACTTCTTCAGCCGCGTTCACAAAGGCCAGGGTGCTTGTGGAACTGTTCTCGAAACCGGGGAGCGTTTAACCGTGGGGGACGTGACAACCCATCCTCTATTGGCTGGAATTCCAGCTTTGAAGGTCCTCTTGTCCGCAGGCTGCCGCGCCGTTCAATCAACCCCCCTTCTGACACGCTATGGCAATCTGGTGGGAATCCTCTC
>DATDKN010000348.1:0-2604 GCA_036519995.1 Terrimicrobium sp.
ACGCTCCTATTTTTCGATCATTCTTGCCGCCTCGTCCAAGGCAGCCTGCGGAGCGGCCTGTCCATTGGTGGCTACCTGGAGGGCGGCACCCATTGCACTCCAAAACCGGCCCATTTGAGGGATGTTCGGCATCACCACTCCGTCGAGAGCGTTTTGGTAGGTGATCTTGATCAACTGATTTTGGGCGCTCATCTTATCCGCGAGACTCTTGAGCGCCGGAACGCCGATCGCCACGTCGGCGTCAATCGTTTTAAGACCTTCCTCGGTGCAAACGTATTTCTCGAGAAACTGCGCAGCCAGATCTGCGTTCGGACTTGCGCGATTGATCAACGCCGACAGGACGCCGACGAAGGGGCGGCCGGGTTTGCCACCGACGCCGGGCAGCGGCGCCAAATCGAAATCGACTCCGCACTTGCGAAGATCGAGCCACGCCCATGGACCGCTCACCATCATGGCCAACTCACCGCTACACATCTTCTGTCCCACGACACTGTAGCTGATTCCCTTTGGCATGATACCGGAGTTGATCAGGTCAACGATTTGCTGCAAGCCCTCCACGGCGCCCGGGGTGTTTACTCCCGAGTCTGAAACGTCGTAACCACCCTCAACCGATTTGAAGGCGTATCCGCCATTACTCGCCAGGAATGGCCAGCTGAAATATGGACTTGTGTACTCCCACATGATCGGACTGACTTTCGGATGCGTCGCCTGGAGTGCCTTGGCAAAGGCTTTCATCTCCGAGAGCTGCGTCGGCGGAGTTCCCGAGACAAGCTGCTTGTTGTAGATCAGGGAAACTGCTTCGAGGGCGAGAGGATAGCCCCAGATCTGCTTGTTGTGGGTGACGGCCTCCCACGCGAGGGGAAGAAAGCCCGCCTTGAAGTCTTTGCCGATCTCCAAGGGCCGGAGGAGCCCGGCATCCGCCCATTCACCGAGGCGATCATGGGCCCAGACAACGATATCGGGTCCCTTACCCCCCTGAGCGGCGCTCTGAAACTTGTCGGTGAGGCCGTCCATTGGCTCCACTTTGACGGAAATGCCGAGCTCTGCTTCACACTTCTTGCCGAGGGCTGCGAATCCCTGCCACCCCTTGTCGCCTCCGATCCAAACCAGAACCTCGCCATCGACCCAGGCAAACGCCCGCGTTGAAGTAAGGACGATCGTTGCTGCGAACCAGAGCAGAGAAATCCTTTTCATACGACTGCTTATCATTTGGGGGAGAGAAACAGACTCCGCAGGCGAGTCCGCTATTCAATCTGTAGAGGATTGTTGTTTGTTGAACAACTTAAGGATGAAACAAATTTTATCATCCGCGCTCTGATTCGGGTGAAAACTTCACTCGGCGGGTGGTGCGCTCAAGCGCGCGGAGTCATCCAAGGCGCCCACCATGTATTGCACAATTTCCTGGCTGTTGGTCTCGCCAGTGCGTTTCTCGGCAACTTTACGGCCGCGATGCATCACAATGATGCGATCTGTCACGGCGAATACATCCGGCAAAGTGTGACTGATCAGGACAACGGGGACGCGCTCGCTGCGTAGTCTGCCAATCAGGTCGAGAACTTTGCGCTGTTCAACAACCCCAAGATTATTTGTCGGTTCGTCCATAATCATCAGCTTCGCCTGCCAGTAGATGGCCCTGGCAATCGCCACAGCTTGCCGCTGGCCGCCCGAGAGCTTCTCAATTTTCTCGCTGAAATTCGCAAACCGGATGTCCAGGGTATCCAAGACCTTTCTGGATGCTGTCTTCATCAAATTCTCATCCAGGGTATGCACGAGCCCGCCGAGATGTTTTGTTTTCACTTCTCGGCCGAGGAAGATGTTCGCGCTGATCCCGAGGTTACCGGCCAAGGCGAGATCCTGGTAGATCGTTTCGATTCCGGCCTGGCGTGCATCGATTGGGCGGGCGAAGTGGACGCGCTCGCCCCCGAACGAAATTTCGCCTTCATCCGCTTGATAAACTCCCGAGATGCACTTGATGAGAGTTGACTTGCCCGCTGCGTTGTCGCCAACCAAACCAACAACTTCACCGGCATTTACATCCAGACTCACGTGGTTGACGGCAACCAAGCCGCCAAAGCGTTTGACGAGATTTCGAACTGAGAGCATTGCCTGCATGGGTTAACCAGTCTCGATTCTGCCCACGATGATGTCGCGTGCCTGATCGATAAGCACGGCGAGGATGACGATGATACCGACCACGATGTATTGCCAGAATGGCTGGACATTGAGCATGACCAGCCCTGTCGTCATTACCGCGATGATCAGCGCACCAATCAAGGTCCCGCTCACACTTCCATGACCGCCATACATGCTGGCCCCGCCGATGATCACCGCAGCAATGGACGAGAGAAGAAGCGGATCACCAGCAATCGACGAACCGCCGGAAAATCGCGCCGTGGTCAGAACGCCTGCTAGCCCCGCGGTCGCTGCGGAGAGCGTGTAAAGGACGATGAGATGCCGGTCGACAGGAATGCCCGCGCGCAAGGCGGCTTCACGGTTGCCTCCGATAGCGTAGACATGCCGGCCGAATTGCGTCTTGCGCAATACGAAAAGCATCACCAGTAGCAGGATGAAGGCGATGACGACCGGCCATTGAAAAATACGGTC
>DATDKN010000349.1:0-3458 GCA_036519995.1 Terrimicrobium sp.
AAGGCATCGCTCGCCGCGCACGCAACACCGGCGTCACCAGTGCGCTCAAATCGGGCCAAAAGAAGGTTCGCGAGGCGGTCACCGCGGGGAAACTCGATGAGGCGAGATCTGAGTTTGCCAGGATTTCGGCGGCGCTCGACAAGGCAGCAAAGCGCGGGATCATTCATAAGAATAGCGCTGATCGACGAAAGAGTGCGCTCAACCGTGCTCTCAGACCCACTTGAGTCCGTTGGTTGTCGGTAGCACCCGATCGGCTGCCGGCAATCGACAAAGTTCGTGCACGTCGAAGAGTTCGCTGCGTTACGATCGATAATCGAGCGCCATCTCCCGGAAGCCCTGAAGTTTCTCGAGAGATTGGTGGCAGTGAATAGCTTCACGGGCAACCGGGCCGGCGTGCTTCGCAACGCGGAGGTCGTGGCGGCACAATTTCGAGAGCTGGGGTTCGCGGAGGAGCGTGTGCCGGCGGAGAATCCGCTCTTTGGGGATCACCAGTTCCTTCGGCGTTCCGGAAACGGCAGAACCGGAGTGATCCTAGTGACTCACCTGGATACCGTGTATCCGGAAGAGGAGGAGAAAAGGCACGGTTTCACTTGGCAGGTTGATGACGGGCGCATTTACGGTCCCGGAGTCAACGACAACAAGGGCGGCACCGTGATGATCTGGCTTGTCCTCTCTGCCTTGCGGAACTTCGCGCCGGAAGTCTTCGAGAGTCTCTCGTGGCAGATTGCGGCTAATGCCGCGGAAGAAGAACTTGTGCGCGATTTCCCGCAATTATGCCGCGCGCGGATGCCACGCGAATGCCGCGCAGCGTTGGTCTTTGAAGCGTGCGGTGGTTCGGGCGGAGGAATGAGCCTGGTGCAGTGCCGCAAGGGATCTGCCAACATGCGCGTCTACGTGGAAGGTCGGGGTGCCCATGCCGGAAGCCGGCATCGTGAGGGCGCCAACGCGATCGTCGAAATCGCGCAAGTGATCGATCGGATAGCGCAATTAACCGACTATTCGCAAGAGCTGACTGTGAATGTCGGATCCATCAAGGGGGGTCGCCCCGTGAATCGGGTGCCACACTTCGCTGAATGCGGAGTCAATATTCGCGCGTTCGATGAGGCGATTCTTCAGGCAGCGATTGATGCGATGTTTGCTTTGGAGAATGAGCTCGCTTCTGTCCGCGCCGTCAGCGACGGCTACGCTTGTCGCGTGAAAGTTGAGTTGCTGAATCGAAATCCTGCCTGGCCGCAGAGCGTCAAGACCGACGATTTGATCGAGCTCTGGATGCAGACGGCGCACATGCTTCGACTACCGCTGCGGGCTGAGCCCCGCGGTGGCCTGAGCGACGGAAACTATCTGTCCCGCTTTGTGCCTACCCTGGACGGGCTCGGACCCTTTGGCTTGAACGGGCATTCCTCGGAGCGCAATCCCGATGGCTCGAAACTGCCGGAGTATGTAGTCGTGTCTTCATTTCTCGAGATGGGCGCCGTCAATGTCGCAGCGATACGCGAGCTCGCGCGTCGATGAAACTCGAGGCCGAACAATTCACCATCAAGCTTCCACGACCCTTCCGTATTGCGCACGGTTCAAGCCTGACGCGCGAAACCATCCTGGTCCACATCCATGGCGAAGGTATCGAGGCGCATGGCGAAGGGGCTTTGCCACCATACTATCCTTCAACGGCGGAAGCTTCACTGAGCTGGCTGAACTCGATTGGGCGAAAGGGAGATCTTGCTGCGTGGGAAAGTGAGTGCGCCTGCGGGGCTCCAGCAGGAGCTGCGGCCGGGCATGTTGCGCTCGACATTGCTCTGCAAGATTTAAAAGCTCGGAAGGTCGGGAAGCCATTATGGCAGCTATGGGGATTGAACCCAGCCGCGATTCCCGCGTGCTGGAGAACTGTTTCCATGGCCAGCAGCGAGCACGAACTTTGCGAGCTGCTCGATGAGGCCATTTCACACGGTGCGACCTCTATCAAGCTGAAGACCGGCAGCGGAGACTTTGAGTGGGATAGCCGATGCATTCACCTTGCCTTTGCGCGGAATATTCGCCTTGGCCTCGACGTTAACGGGGCATGGACGCCCAACCAGGCGGCACAAATTCTTCCTGAACTTGGCGAGCTGAACATTGCCTTCGTCGAGCAGCCAGTCGGTCGAGAGATCGAAGAATGGCGGGAACTTCGGACCCGAATGGCTGAGCGAAGGATTTCTCCGCTTATCGCTGATGAATCCCTGCAAGAGCAGGAGGATTTTGCGAGGCTGCGGGGCCTTGTCGATGGCGTGAATGTAAAGCTTCTCAAGGCCGGTAGCTTCGGGGCCGCACTCGATTGGATTTCGCTGGCTCGCGAGCTTGGCATGCTGGTGATGGTAGGGGTCATGGTCGAGACTGGAATTGCGCGCACTGCCGCCGCGCAACTGGCGCCCCTGGCTGATTGGCTGGACATCGATCCCCCGGAGGCAATCCCGGCTGCGCCGATGATCGGTTTCGGCATTCACGGAGACCGATTGGTGCTTTCAGATCGTCCGGGACTTGGCCTGGTGGACGTCGCATCGAAAGGGTAAACTTGACGGATTTAAAGTTGTGGAGGCGCTTGTGCCAAGCGTCCCTACAACTCGTCCAAGTTCGGCTATACCATTTTCACGTTGCGAAGATCAGTCGCCGCGTGCGTCAGCCAAGGCCTTGCTCAGAGCAGCGATGTGGGCTGGCGTGGTCCCGCAACATCCACCAATAATGCCTACGCCGCTTTGCGCCAGAGCGAGGCCCATTTCAGCGAACGCTGCCGGCGATAAGTCAGAGCCGTAGCGACCATGAAAATACCGCGGCGCGCTCGCATTTGGGTAGATCGCCAAAGGTAGCGCCGACGGCACAAGTTTCTCCACAAACCTCAGGGCGACCTCTGCACCATTAATGCAATCAACGCCAAGAATCTCGGCATCGTGACGAACCAACTTCTCGAAGGCGACTTCCAGAGAAACGCTGCCAGGAAGCAGCCCGTCGTCACTTGCCGCCAACGAGCAAATCGCCGGGCAGTGATGGAGCGACTGCTTAACATGCAGGGCGACGAGCAACTCGTCGACGTCTTGAAATGTTTGGAGGAAGATCAAATCGACTCCCCCTTCGAGCAGCGCTCCGATCTGCGTCCGAAAGCACTCCTCACGATCCATACCTTGGTGCTCGGCTTCGGAGGAAGAAATCCCCAGCGGACCAACGCTGCCTGCCACGAAAGCTTCCTTGGCAGCCTGTCTGGCCAGCTGGGCCGCCTGCCAGTTAATTTCATTCACGTGGTTGGAAAGTCCGTGCCGTCGCAATTGGACGGCATTTGCTCCAAAGGTGTTGGTTCTGATAATCTGCGCGCCCTCCTTCACATAGTCGGCGTGAATCTCTCTAATTAGGTCGGGGCGGGAGATGCAGAGTGCCTCGAGACATACCTCCTCCGCCGCGCCGCGTTCCTGGAGCAGTGTCCCGATGGCGCCGTC
>DATDKN010000350.1:0-5568 GCA_036519995.1 Terrimicrobium sp.
TCCTTTCCTCAGAACCGTCGCCCATGGCGTTTTGGAGGTCAATGCTCGTCACTACGGCCCGCAGGATGGTGTAAGACCTTAACGCCGAGTCAGGGCCCTCCCCGATTGCAGAGGCAGAGAAGCGCAATTAAACTGAGCGTCTGGCGGGTTTGTGCTGGCTCGCCCCAAAGCTATGAAAAAAGCGGCTAAGCCGTCCAGTGGAACCAAATCGCCGCGGGAAGATTTGGGCAGTTCTCGACCGAAGCGACGGACCCGAAGTTCATTCCTGTTGGAAGCTGATGTCGGGATTCCTTCTGTATTTCGAGCGTCGTTCGAAGGGCACCTTCCCTACCGACGTATTATCGAGTGATCTTCCGCTAAGGGCTTTCGACATCGAGGGTGTCCTCGACACGCACGCGTTCGCGATAAAGGTTCGCCCCGAGGAGGTGCTCAAGCTCCTCCCCTGCTTCGATCTTTAAACGGAAGAGCCAACCGTCGGCGTAGGGGTCGTCCACAACTCGCTGCGGATTTGCCTCAAGATCGCGATTTACTTCGAGCACAGTTCCGCTAATCGGAGCGCGAACTTCTCGCTCACCATCGGCGGAGATAATCGTTGCCACGATGTCTCCGGTCTTAGCGGCGGAAGAGATTTCCGGAAGTTTGACGCGCAGGATCTTACCGGCTATCTGCGAATGGCACGCAGTGATTCCCACAACCGCACTCTCGCCATCAATTCGAACCCACTCGTGGCTCGGCGTAAATTCCATGTCGTCTGGCACGTTGTCGAATGTCATCGAAAGAAAGGATCTGGTAGGTTGCTTGAGCCCGCTTGCTGCGCGAACCGAACCTTGGAGAGTTCTTGTTCCCGGCCTCTTACACGCGATGCGAAGCGCGTAATCAATCAAAATTCCATGAAATGGTGGTCATTGGCAACTGATAATGACGGCATGACGGTAACGGCAATCAAGTCGCTCGCGCGCAACTTAGTAAACTGATCGAATCACCCGATGATTCTTACTCCAATCGGCTTGTGCGCGTGAAGGCTTGTCAATGAATGTGCTAATGGTCGATGTCGGTGGAACCAACGTCAAGGTGATGGTCTCCTATGATGATCAGCTGCGTAAATTTCCCTCAGGAGATAACTTAACCGCAAATGAAATGGTGCGTGGGGTTTTGGAGCTTTCGGCTGGGCTCGATTTTGACCGAATTTCCCTCGGTTTCCCCGGGCTCGTGAGAATGGCTGGCCCGCTCGCGAACCGCACAACTTGGGTGATGGCTGGGTCGGATTTGACTACTCCAAGGCCTTTGGCAAGCCCGTCCGTTGCATTAATGACGCGGCGATGCAAGCGCTGGGCAATTACGTGAGGGGGAGACTTCTCTTCCTCGGTTTTGGGACCAGCATAGGAGCCACCATGATTGTCGATGACATTGTTGTTCCCATCGAAGTCGGGCTCATTAAGCTCTCGCGGAAGACCCGGCTCATGGACCGAGTCACCAAGCTCGCCCTGAAAACCCACGGGCAGGAGCTTTGGACAGAAGCCGTTGTGGAGGCTGTCGAAATCTTGCAAAATGTCGTGAAGCCGGACGAGACGATTCTCGGAGGCGGCAACGCACAGTTCATCGATCCTTTGCCGGCAAACTGCCGCTGCGTTGACAACCGAACTGCGTATGTCGGCGCGCAGCGGCTCTGGGAAGAATCTGACCTGTTCGCGAGCGCCTGCCCCACCTCCTGGCGCATCCATCGCAACGAGGCACACACCGCACCCTGACCCTTCTACCGCGGAATCTCCGCGTAGCCAATGAAGCGACTCATGGGATTTCTGCCCTCCGGCTTCGGAATGACAAAATCAAAGACGCTCACGCCGAACTTTTTGTCACCACGAAACGTCCGGCCGTCGCTGGCACCAACCATCAACGGGCGACCGTCTGAGCGCGCTTTCCCGAGGTAAATCATGGTATGGGTCACCGGCGGATCGACGTCGGCCGAATATGTCCCCGTCCAGAATAGAAGATGCCCGGGACGTAGCGCGTCGAGTTCAAAGCTATCCATGCGCGTGCTCACCACAGGGTGAAAGACATCAGCTCTGCGAACCCATACGTATTGCTGGCTCGCGGTCCGCGGAACGTCTGACACTCCCATCTTCTGAAGCAGAAAATAGATTGTTCCCGAGCAGTCCATGCCTCCGCGCGTCGGATCTGCCGAGCCATAAAGATAGCTAAGGTTTTGCTCGGTCAGTTCGAGCGCTGTCGTCAAGAGTTGCTGAACTTCTGGTGGATTGTTGTAAAAACCCCGCAAATCTTCAGGTTTCAAGGTGGAGACATCTGCCGTGGTCGGAGACGGCGAGGGGGAAGGAGTTGCCTGAGCCGCTTCAGTCGAGGAAGGGGATTGCGGCTCCTCAGAACTCTGCGGTTTGTCTTTGTCGGCGTCTTGTGAGTCGGTAGAGCCGGTCTGCGCTTTCGCCGAAGAGCCCGCGGTGGATTTCTGTTTATTCCCCGTTGGTGATGTTGACTGAGTCGAGGACTTCGAACTTGTCTTCGCTCCACTTTGCGATTTGGATCCGGCCGTGGTTTTCGTTTCCGATTTGCTTGAAGTGCTCGACTTTGTCTGGCTGGTCGCCTTGGTCTTTGCCTGTTTCGAGGTGGTCTGAGCGAACGCGGTCGGGAAGCCGAGAAGAAAGGCGAGCCCAATGAGAGGGCAAAGGATCCACGACACGAGACGGGCCCGAAAGAGACTCGCCGCCCAGCCTCGATAATCAGACAGTGAAAACATCATGTGAATCGTTGGGATTGCCACACCGGGATGTGATAATATAGTTCAGAAAAACAACCAAAGCTGCATCGACAGCCGAAAGCCCAACAATATGATGTCATACCCGCCTTCGCACTACGGATCAGATCCTGAATCTTCAGGGAGCTTTCCCGACTACGAAACTGCAGAGGAAGCCTGGAGGTCTCAACGGAAGCGCGAAAGCTATCTTCCCGCTGTTTTTATCGCTCTTGTCATCGGCGTGCTTATTGGCGCTGTATTAAGTCGGCGGCGCCGACCAAAAGAACCGGCAGAGATCGCAAAGGAATGGCTCGAAAATGCCTATGGGCAGCTGAGTGAAAAACTTCCGCAGATCGCCGAGAAAATCCCGCAGCTTGCTGAGAAACTTCCCCAGCTCGCCGAGAAGATTCCCCATCTCGCCGAAAAGTTTCCCCAGGCGAAGAAAGCTACCGCCCAATGGTGCCAGGCGGCCTTTCTCGAGCAGGCCAACCAACTCGGCAAAAAACTAAAATGGTGGTGACCAATTTATGAACTCAGAAAACTCGTCTCTCGAATCCACGATCAAACAGACATTCCAAAACCTAAACGAGTCGTTTACGCAATGCCTGCAAGACTTCGAAGAGAGGGTGCGCTCTTCACCGCTATCCGCAGTCTCGCTCGGCGTCTCCGTCGGCTATTTGCTACGCTTTTTCCCGATCACGTTCTTCCTGGGTATCCTGATCAGGCTTTTTCTATTTGCTCTCAAGCCACTCATCCTCGTCTTCGGCGCGATAAAGCTTTTTGAGCTCATCCGGCAAAATCGCGGCGAGAACTGGTCAGCCAGTGAGGAACGCGAGCCGCTGCTGGATTCTCCGTCAGGTCCTCCCGTAGAATAGGCGACTCAAAACAGGCCAGTTTAGGATGAAACCTTTCCCTGGAGGTTTTCATCCTCGACGTCATTCAGGGCAACGATGCCGATGATGCGAAGGTCTTTATCCACGACCGGCAGGTGGAGTAAATCGTGGCGGCGCATAAGCTCGCGCGCCTCCTCGAGTGTTTGATCCTCGAAGCAGTAGTGCATCTTTTTTGCCATACTGCCACGAACCAAGGTTGTCTTGGGATCGTGACCGTGGGCGGCTGCTGCTCGCTCAGGGTACTTCCCCTCGACGGTGCCAACAAGCCGATCTCCGGCGGCCACCGGAAAGCACTCGGTCTGAAGAGATCGCATCCTCTCACCCGCCTCCTGCACGGTACTTTTCTCCTGCAAAGGTTTTGGCTTCTCAGAGGCGAGTTCTTTGCAATGCATCATTTTCCGACCTGGATTTTCTTTTTTCTTTGCCATTGATTTCCTTTCTATGGGTATCGACCACCAGCCTCGAGGCGGCCCGTGTTTTTCCTACCCGATCCCTGCCGGACAGTCGATAACGGGGAGTTCCCCATAAGGGTATCCGGCGCGGACACACGCAGCCACCTCCCGTGATCCGATCACCGAGGGACGATTTTAATATGCCATGTCGATGCGGAGCGACAAGGAGCAGAATCTTCGGGCCTGGCGAGACCAAGCTGCCGTCTTGCAAGGCATCGTCGACGACGCTCCGTTGGACCAAGTGCTTGATAATCTTGCACTTGCTGCCGAGAGCGAGGCTAATGGGCTCTCGTGCGAGATCTGGGTAATCGATTCGGCTCTCGGCATCATAACTCACAGCGCCGGACCGAGTTTGCCGGAAATTATCAGACCCGCGATTGGGGCGAAGATCGGGGAATCGGTGGTCAGCCCATGTGCCTTAGCGGCACGCAAGGGTGAAACGACGATCGTCGAGGATATTGAGAGCGATCAACGGTGGCTCGGCAGCCGTTGGCGTGATGATTGCCTCGCACATGGTCTGCGAAGCTGCCAGTCCCAACCGATTATTGATTTGGAGGGACGTATAATCGGGTCTTTCGCGATCTACCATCGTTTCCCCGACGCTCTGCCTCGCTGCGAACCGGTGGCTACTATGGCAACACTCTTCGCGAACATAGCAATCGCCCATCATCGCAACGGGATTGCCTCACAAGAAAAGGAGCAACAGTTTCAGCTGGCCGTCGAGTGCGCCGACCTTGGCACGTGGGAGTGGAATATTTCCAATGACGAATTCGTCTGGTCGGAGCGTTGCCGGCAGATGTTTGGAGCAAAAGAAACAAAAATGACACTTCAGCGGTTTCTGGACACAATCCATTCAGATGATCGTGAGCGAATCGCAGATGCGCTGCAGACAAGCTTGCACCATCACAACACCTGCAAGCTTGAAGTTCGATGTGTTTGGCCGGACAGCACGGTGCATTGGATAGTCGCAACGGGACGGGGAGTTCCGCCTTGCCAGGCAAGCGAGCGTGGCCTTTGGCGCGGCGTGGCGATCGACATCACCGACCGTAAGCAGGCCGAGGCTCTCGCCGCAGAGAGTGTTGCACGTTTTCGGCGTCTCGCGGACGCGTTGCCAGAGAAGATATTTACCGCGACGCCGGATGGCGAGACCGACTATCTCAATCAGCAATGGTCGATATACACGGGCGTCCCGCTGCGCGAAGTGCTGCGTCGCGGTTGGCGGGAGTTTGTCCATCCCGATGACCTCGATGAAAAGGTGAACCGCTGGAACCAGGCATTCAAAACCGGAACTCCCTTCGAATTCGAACATCGCTTTCGCCGTGAAGACGGCACCTACCGCTGGCATCTGAGTCGTGCGCAGCCCATGCGCAGAGCGGACGGGACGGTAAGCATATGGGTTGGCTCGAACACGGACGTCGACGACCTCAAACGCGCACAGTTCGATCTGCGGGAGAGTGAGGGTCGTTGCCGGCTGGCC
>DATDKN010000351.1:0-5636 GCA_036519995.1 Terrimicrobium sp.
CTCGATGAGCTTTCCATCGTCATCGCGTTTTCCCGTCCCGAGGGCAACTACCTCTCCTTCCTGGGGCTTTTCTTTGGCGGTATCGGGAATAATGATACCGCCCTTCTTGACTTCCTTCTCTTCGAGCGGGTGCACGAGCACTCGATTGCCGAGAGGTTTGATGTTCACATTGGCCATAGGGCTGTCAATTTTCTTCTTGTTGGTTGGTTTTTAACGTTGATCCCCACTGCCGCATAGGCGGCCCGGAGACGATTGTTAAAGTTTGTCGATCAACTCTTCTTCTTGTCTTCGTCGACCATTTCAAACTCGGCGTCGACGACGTCGGAGTCCTTCTTCTCAGCTCCGGCGGATGGACCTTCTCCCTCTGAGGGAGCAGGCTGGGGTCCAGTTTGGGCCGCCGCCTTTTTGTAGAGCTCGGAGCTTACCTCTTGGAACTTGGCCTGCAACGCATCAAACGTCCTTTTGACTTCGTCGTTGTCGTTGCCCTTGAGAGCTTCGCGAACCCTGGTGACCGCCTCCTCGACCGATTGCTTGGTGGCGCCGTCCAGCTTGTCGCCGAGTTCCTTGAGTTGTTTCTCGACTTGATAAGCCAGGTTGTCCGCGTTGTTCCTCAGTTCGATCGACTCTTTCGCCTTGCGATCCTCCTCGGCGTGGCTTTCCGCCTCGCGCTGCATCCTTTCGACTTCGTCCTTGGTCAAGCCGCTGGAGCCGGTGATGGAGATCTTCTGCTCCTTACTTGTGCCGAGATCCTTAGCGCTGACGTTGAGAATGCCATTGGCATCGATGTCGAAAGTGACCTCGATCTGAGGGACACCTCGCGGCGCCGGAGGAATTCCGTCCAAATGAAAGGTGCCGAGTTGCTTGTTGTCACGGCTCAAGGGACGCTCGCCTTGGAGCACCTTGATCTCGACGCCTGGTTGGCTGTCACTGTAAGTCGAGAAAATCTGCGACTTCCGTGTCGGGATGGTCGTATTGCGCGGGATCATCGCCGTGGCGATCCCGCCGGCGGTTTCGATCGCCAGAGTCAGCGGAGTCACATCAAGCAAGAGCACGTCCTTAACGTCCCCCTTGAGAACACCTCCCTGAATGCATGCGCCCACGGCTACGACTTCATCGGGATTAACTCCCTTGTGAGGCTCCTTGCCGATGAGCGAGCGGGCCGTCTCGATGACTTTTGGCATCCGCGTCATACCTCCGACAAGCACCAGCTCATCGACGGTACTCGCGCTCCATTTTGCGTCGTTCAAACAATCCTTGACCGGCTTGACAGTTCGCTCGAAGAGGTCGTCGGTGAGTTGCTCAAGTTTTGAACGAGTCAACTTTTTCTGGATGTGCTTGGGACCTGTCTGATCCGCGGTCACAAACGGCAAATTGATCTCGTATTCCTGAGTCGAAGAGAGCGCGATCTTGGCTTTCTCGGACTCTTCCTTGATACGCTGAACGGCGTCGGGCTGCTTCGAAAGATCTATCCCAGTGTCTTTCTTGAATTCGCCGATAATCCAATCCATTAGCCGATTGTCCCAATCGTCACCTCCAAGATGGGTGTCACCGTTGGTGGCCGCCACTTGGAATACCCCATCACCAATCTCCAAGGCGGAAATGTCGAATGTGCCGCCGCCCAGGTCATACACCGCTATCTTTTCATCCTTCTTCTTGTCCAACCCATAAGCCAGCGACGCAGCGGTCGGTTCATTGATGATTCGCAGAACTTCAAGGCCGGCAATTTTGCCGGCGTCCTTGGTAGCGTTGCGCTGGGAATCATTAAAGTAAGCCGGAACCGTGATCACTGCCTGGGTGATCCTCTCTCCGAGCTTGGCTTCGGCATCCGCCTTAAGTTTGCCCAGAATCATCGCGGAAATCTCCGGCGGGCTGAAGCGCTTCCTCTCACCGCCCACCTCAACCTCGATGTTCGCATCACCGTTGGAAGCCTCAACAACTTTGTAGGGAACACGCTTAAGCTCATCCTGAACTTCTGAGTACTTGCGACCCATAAAGCGCTTCACTGAAAAGACGGTGTTCTGCGCATTGGTGACCGCCTGACGCTTGGCCGCTTGACCGACGAGCCTCTCGCCCGTCTTCGAAAAAGCCACCACAGAAGGCGTTGTCCGAGCGCCCTCCGAATTCTCCAAAACTACGGGCTCGCCTCCCTCCATTACCGCCATACAGGAGTTGGTCGTGCCCAAATCAATTCCTAAAATCTTTGCCATAATATCGCGATATCCAATGATCAGCCAGCAATGAGCGTTCCATGAATCAATGAGTATCTCACAACGTGTTTGATACTAGTGAAATAAGTAGGTCACCCGGCTCTAAATGTAGCGACCACATGAGCCACTCTGTCTCAATCCGGCCGTGTTAAGCAGACAAAATGACTCTTAAGCTGGCTCAGTTAGCAGATGGGGTATCTGACTTTCGCGGCGTGGTTTTAGAAAGTAGCTACGAACCCGTTCCAAGGCGAGATAGACTATGGGCGTGGTAAAGAGAGTAAGAATTTGGGAGACGAGCAGGCCGCCAATGATTGCGATTCCCAGCGGGCGGCGAAGTTCAGATCCGACGCCGAGACCGATCGCCAAAGGGAGTGCTCCGAATAGCGCTGCGAGAGTGGTCATCATTATGGGGCGAAATCGCACGAGGCACGCGTGGAAAATGGCTTCCTCCGGCTTCAAGTGACCGCTTCGTTGCATTTCAAGGGCAAAGTCCACCATCATGATGGCGTTCTTTTTCACAATCCCGATGAGCAGGATGATTCCAATCATTGCAACGATCGAAAGCTCAAACCGTGTAAGCTCCAGAGCCAAGAGCGCGCCCAGACCTGCGCTGGGTAGTGTGGAGAGGATGGTAATCGGGTGGATCAGGCTCTCGTAGAGCATGCCGAGGACAATGTAGACCGCGAGCAAAGCGGCCAGGATGAGGATAGGTTGGTTGGCCACAGACTGCTGGAAGACCTGAGCGTTACCTGCAAAAGCCCCAGTTACGGTTGCGGGCATCTTCAGCTCCCTCACCGCGTGATCAATAGCTTGAGTGGCTCGCTCTAGAGATACACCGGGCGCAAGGTTAAAAGAAATTGTCACGGCTGCGAACTGGCCCTGATGGTTCACCGCCAGCGGAACATTGGCGATCTGATAGTGTGCGATGCTGCTCAACGGAACCATTTGGCCGCTTGCTGCACGAATGAAGACTTTCTCAAGCGCCTTCGGATCTCCCTGATATTGCGGGTCCGCTTCCAGCACCACACGATATTGATTTTGCGGTCCGTAGATGATGGAGACTTGGCGCTGTCCGAAGCCACTGTACAACGTCGAGTCAATCGCTTCGGGCTGGATTCCCAGCCGCCCCGCTGCGTCGCGGTCAACGACAATGGTGGCCTGAAGACCTTGGAATTGCTGGTCGCTATTCACGTCGGCAAGCTCGGGAGATTTCTTCAACTCTTCAACCAGACGCGGCGCCCAGGTGGTGAGTTCATCCAAGTCAACACTGCGCAGCGTGTATTGGTAGAGCGACTTGGTCAGCCGGCCGCCGACCCGAATGTCTTGAACGGGTTGAAGAAAGAGTGCAATTCCCGGCACCTTGGCAGTTTTCGCGCGAATGCGCGCAATGACCTCATCAATAGGAACGCGCTGATCTGGTGCTTTCAAGGCGATGAACATTCGCCCGTTGTTTTGTGCGTTGCCTCCGCCGCCAGATCCGACAAAGGAGCCAACTGTGGCAATCGCCGGATCGGCCAACAATATCTCCACCATTTGCTGCTGCTTTCTTGCCATGTCGCCAAAGGAAATGTCCTGCGCAGCCTCGGTCGTTCCAAAGATCATACCGGTATCCTGCTGGGGAAAGAAGCCTTTCGGGGTGACAGCGTAGAGCCATACGGAAACGGCCAAGGTTGCCACGGTAAGCATCTGAGTAAAGAAACGGTGTTTGAAAACCCAGCGCAACGCGCCGGCGTAGCCCTCCTGCAGCCACTCTGCAAAGCGCGAACCTTGCCCTCTCTTCTTCGGAGTCGCGCGCAGAAATTGCCCGCAAAGCGTGGGGGTGAGTGTGAGAGAAACGACCGCTGAAACAAGAATCGCGACGCTCAGGGTTACCGCAAATTCGCGGAAAAGGCGTCCGATCAATCCTCCCATCAGAAGAATTGGAATAAAGACCGCGACGAGAGAGAGGCTTATCGAGATGACGGTAAATCCGATCTGCTCCGCACCCTTCAACGTTGCCGCGAATGGTGACTCTCCTCCTTCGATATGTCGCACGATGTTTTCAATCACGACGACGGCGTCGTCCACGAGAAAGCCCACGGCGACGGTGAGCGCCATCAAGGAGATGTTATCAAGGCTGAATTTACACAGCCACATGACGACGAAGGTCCCCGCCAACGAGAGCGGCACGGTCACCCCGGCGATAAATGTCGGCCAGAATCGCCGAAGGAAGATAGCCATCACGACGACCACCAACGCGATGGTCAGGACGAGCGTGAATTGGACATCGTGGACTGATGCTCGAATGGTCTCGGTGCGATCGCTAAGAATGCTTAGGTTTACTCCTGGCGGCAGCCATTGTTGAATCTGTGGCAGGAGCTCGCGAACTTCATCGACTACGGCGATGACGTTCGCGTCGGATTGCTTGAACACGGGCATCAACACGGCCCTTTCCCTGTTAAACCAGCCGGCCTGAAAGGTATTTTCGGAACTATCGATCACGTTAGCGATGGCACCCAACCTCACGGGAAGACCGTTTCGTTCAGCGAGCACGAGGGATCGATAACTGTCGGCTCCAAAGATTTGGTCGTTTGCGGAAACCATGAGGCTTTTCCCGGCGTTGTCCACTGACCCCTTGGCCATAAGCCTGTTAGTGTTTTGCAGAAAGCTTCGGACGTCTTCCAAGCTCATTCCCATCGAGGCGAGGGCAGCAGGGTTGACTTGGACGCGCACCGCGGTCTTTGCGCCGCCGTAGATTCCGACTTGGCTGATACCTGAGAGCTGGCAGAGGCGCTGAGCCACGATCTGGTCGGCCAAGTTGTAGACTTCCGACAGCCGCATGGTCTGCGAAGTCATCGCTAGAACCATCACGGGGGCGTCGGCCGGATTGTACTTTCGGTAGGTCGGCGGGCTCGGCAGGTTGGCGGGGAGATCTCGCTCGGCGGCATTGATCGCCGCTTGCACATCGCGCGCGGCGTCATTCACGTTTCGGCTTAAGTCGAATTGAGTCGTAACATTGGCTCCTCCCAGCGAGCTAACAGAGGTCATTTCCGTTAGGCCGGCGATTTGCCCGAGACGTCGTTCCAACGGGGCGGCCAACGAACTAGCCGCGGTCGCCGGGTCGACGCCAGGAAGTGACGCGTTCACACCGATTGTCGGAAAGTCCACCTGCGGCAGCGGCGCAACCGGCAGAAAGAAATACGCCGTCCCGCCGAGCAGCAACAAGCCTATCGCGAGTAGCGACGTGCCAATCGGGCGCCGGATAAATGGACCGGAAACGTTCATCGAGCAGCGGATTGAAGCGGGCCGATCGGCTGCGGAGCCCCGCGGCGTTGGGAAATCCAACGCTCGACTCGATCAAGAGCAAGATAGATGACAGGCGTGGTGTAAAGCGTAAGAAATTGGGAAAGCAGCAAGCCGCCAACGATGGCGACTCCCAAAGGTCTGCGA
>DATDKN010000352.1:0-6315 GCA_036519995.1 Terrimicrobium sp.
CACGTCGGTATGTCAAGCAAAGTGGGGACGCCGCGCTTTTTAGCCTCACGAAGGACTCCGAGGCTTTCCCCCGACCAGCCGTGATAGCAATCATAACGCCCCGTCGCGAGCTCCTGCGTTGCGATGTGGGCAATCGTCCGACGTTTGAGGGGGGTGTAGTATTTCCGGTCCATCCATGAAAGCAGCCGCGTCGGGTGCGAGTGCAGGGAGCGGATCAACTCATTCGGAATCGCTTCGCTCAGGTTGCCCCAACAGACTGCTTTACCCAAAAACCCGTGAGAGAACGAGAGCTTGAGAGTCTCTAGTGCGGGAACCCCCAAACCATGAGCGCCAATCTTTGTATTGATGGCATACAAGAGTGAAGAGGGGAATCGTCTCCCCTCTTCCGCGCCGGTCTGCGCGTTGTGCCCTGTCATCGCCTGCGTCATTTTAAAACCGCCACCGTTCGAAAATTCCGCTGATGTTCCCATCTTTTGCAATGGTCTTCACGCCGGGCGGACTATTCAAGTATCTTCAATCTCGATTCAGGCTTACCGCTGGCAAGAGACCAATCGTCGCCCACTCTCCGGATAGGCTTCTGCGTGAAAGGCCACTTGTCGACCTCGATGATGTGGTATGTATTCACCAGAGGAGATCGAAGATGCCAAGTGCCGCCAACACCGCTTGCATTGAGGTCTGCCGCGTAGCGGACGACATTGCAGCGACAGGTCGGGACAAGGTCGCCGTCGAGGAGCCCTTGGAAATCCAGATTGGATTTGAGCGAAAGGGTATCGGAACGATCCGCTCGATTTCTGTGACGATGCGAACCCCGGGTAATGACGAGGAGCTGGCAATCGGATTTCTCTTTGGGGAAGGACTTTTGAATCGCCGATCGGAAATAGCCAGAATCGAACGCAACGAAGGCAACTCTGCGAATTGGGTCCGCATTCATCTCGCAGCGGGTGTGCGATTCGATCTCAAGCAGCTCGAGCGGCACTTCTACACGACGTCGAGCTGTGGAATTTGCGGAAAGGCGTCACTGGAAGCCGTGCAGAGACTGATGCTCACTGAGCCCTGCGCAAACAGCTCCTTGCGCCTCTCGGGCTCAACTGTCCATCTGTTGCCGACTCGGCTGAAAAGTGGGCAGCAAGTCTTTGCAGACACCGGTGGGCTGCATGCCGCCGCACTCTTCGACATAGAGGGTAATCTTCTTATGGTAAGAGAGGATGTCGGGCGGCATAACGCGGTCGACAAGCTGCTTGGCGCCGAGTGGCTCAATGGACGTGTTCCGCTCGAGAACAGAATTCTCTTCGTGAGCGGACGCGCGAGCTTTGAGCTCGTCCAAAAGGCTGCTCGAGCTGGAATCCCGATCTTTGCCGCAGTCGGAGCTCCATCAAGTCTGGCCATCGAGCTTGCCGAAGCGTGCGGCCTGACACTGCTGGGCTTTGTCCGCGACCGGCGATTTAACATTTACTCGGCGAGGTATCGAGTCGATCGAACATTCGAGAGTTCCGGGGCTACGAGCGTTGTATGAGCGTGACAATCTCCACCACGGCAAGCTCACCGAGCGGTGCACAGCCACCGATTGAAGCGCAGAAGGCCTTAGTTCGACCGCCGAGTAAAGGATCTGCGGGCCTCATCGGGGTCTTCAAGGCTTTGCAGCATACTTTCGGTCAGATGGGACCTCATGCTGCGATTCAAGCCTTGCGGAAGATCAACCAAAAGGCGGGCTTCAATTGTCAAAGCTGCGCGTGGCCAAGTCCCGATCGTGAAAGAAGCTTCGCCGAATTTTGCGAAAACGGGGCCAAGGCTGTCGCCTACGAGGGAACGAAAAAGCGAGTCACCCCGGAGTTCTTTTCGCGGTATTCGGTCGCAGAGCTGCAAACTAAGTCTGAGTATTGGCTGGGACAGCAGGGTCGACTGACTTCGCCAATGATTCTTCGCGAAGGAGCATCGCACTATCAGCCCATCGAATGGCATGCCGCCTGCCAACATGTTGCCGCGGCTCTTAACCAGCTGCGCTCTCCTGACGAGGCCGCCTTTTACACCTCCGGCAAAACGAGCAATGAGGCCGCCTTTCTCTACCAGCTCTTCGTCCGACAGTTTGGCACGAACAATCTGCCCGATTGTTCGAATATGTGCCACCAGGCCAGTGGGTGCGCGCTGCGTCACGTCACCGGAACGGGCAAAGGGTCCGTCAGTCTCGAAGACTTTGCGAAGGCGAACGCTATTTTCGTGATTGGCCAAAATCCGGGAACGAACCACCCGCGCATGCTCAGCAGCCTTCAACGCGCGAAGCAGCGAGGATGCAAGATCGTCAGCATTAACGTGCTCCCGGAGGTCGGCCTGATGCGATTCACGAATCCGCAAGACTTCGCGAATCCATGGAAAGCCATTCCCGCTCTCTTAGGAAAATCGACGACCATTTCCGATCTCTGGCTACCCGTTCGTGTGAACGGAGACATCGCCGTGATGAAGGGCATCATGCTTGAAATGCTTGCCTGCGAGGAACAAAATCCAGGAACTGTGTTCGATCGCTCATTCATTGAGCGATATTCTGTCGGGTTTGAGCCATTCGTCGAAGAACTGCGTCGGACCAAGTGGGCAGAAATTGAGGAGTGCAGCGGGTTGACACGCCAGCAAATTCGAGCAGCCGCTGAAGTTGCCATGCAAAGTGATCGCATCATTTGTTGCTGGGCGATGGGCCTTACTCAGCATCGCAATTCGGTGGCTACCATCGAGGAGGTGATGAACTTTCTCTTTCTGAGGGGAAACATCGGTCGTCCCGGCGCGGGGGCATGCCCCGTGCGTGGGCATAGCAACGTGCAAGGTGACCGCACCATGGGTATTTGCGAGAACGTTGGGCAACGCTTCCTGGATGCTCTCGGCCGCGAATTTCGTTTTGAGCCTCCGCGCGAGTCGGGTCTCGACACCGTTAACACCATCCGCGCCATGTCGGAGGGCAGGATTCGAGTGTTTGTGGCTTTGGGAGGAAACTTTCTGTCAGCGTCTCCGGATACCGAAGTCACCGCGCGTGCGCTTCAGTCCTGCGCGTTGACCGCGCACATTTCCACGAAACTTAATCGCTCGCATTTGATTGCCGGGCGGACGGCACTCATCCTCCCTTGCCTGGGCCGATCTGAACTTGATCTTCAAGCCGGCGGTCCTCAGTTCGTGACCATTGAAGACAGCATGAGCACCATCAACCGCTCGCAGGGTCACGCCAAGCCGGCCTCGGAGTTGCTGCCAAGTGAACCCACCATCATCGCCCGCCTCGCGAAAGCGACGCTCGGCGCCCGGACGACGGTCGACTGGGACACAATGATCGGAGACTACGGCAACATTCGCGAGTCGATCGCCCGCGTCGTTCCCGGTTTCGAAAACTTCAACCAACGCATTCGCGAAGGGTTCTTTCATTTGCCACATCCGGCCCGGGACAGACGCGAGTTCACGAACGAAGAGCGGAAAGCCAAATTCACCGTTCATCGAATCGAGCTCCAACGGTTGGAGCCAGGACAATATTGGATGATGACGATACGAAGCCACGACCAATTCAACACGACTATCTACGGTCTCGATGATCGCTATCGCGGTGTTTACAATGGCCGGCGTGTCATTTTCATGAACCCGGATGACATGCGCGAGGCAGGTCTCCAACAGGGTCAATTCGTCGATCTCACCAGTTACTTCCAGGGCGAGACGCGGACCGCCCCGCATTTCCAGATCGCTCCGTATGAGATACCACGCGGATGCACGGCCACATATTTTCCGGAAGCCAACCCGCTGGTTCACCTGGGGAGTGTTAGCGAGATAAGCAATACCCCGGCTTCCAAGTCCGTGATCATCTCGATGACCCCCTCCCAGGATGAGACCCGAGCGATGAGACGCTTGCTCGAGGAGACGGCACCCTCCAGCGGTTCGCACTAAGCGCAAGCGTCGCTAATGCGAATCATCCAAACCCAGACGAGTTCTTGGGAGGAACTAATCGCGACACTCACGAAGACTCGAATCTAACGAGCCCTCCAGGAAAATGATCATGGAGGGCTTTTTCGTTTTGGGGTTCGAGGAAGTTCTTGCTGGGATTCCCTCCTCAAAAGCGGGATCATACCAGTCACTCGAGCCAATCATGAGCGAATCGATACAGCAATAAAGCGGGCTTCGCCGGCGCAACCGCAGTCTCGATCGTCAGCGGGTAGCGGAGTCGAACCCGCGCGGTGCTCCCGGAGCGTTAATTTCACGGATATTCTGAGTTGCCCTTTTTTATCTGCATCGCGGTCAGTCCACGAGCGGCTTGATTCGTCGACCACATTGAAAACAATGCCTACTTCCCAGAAAGCGCGCAGCTTTTGGCATTAAGTTCTTGCGATGCAATCATGGGGGCGGTTAAAAAGGCGCCTTCCATGAAGATTGCTGCCAGCTTCTTGGTGTTCCTCACCGGCATTGTTCACGTTTACGCCAGCGCCGGTCCACCACCCTTTACCAATGGTTCTCCGTTGGTGTCAGGAGTCGATGGATTCTACCAAGCCACGGCGCGCGGACGGAACCTTACCGGTGTATTCCGCTTCACCTACGCCAATGGCGTCCAGACGAGCAGTCCACAGCTCCCGACCGGCAACACAGTTCCGAATCTCTTGACCGACCCCTATAACGACTACGTGTTCTTCGTCGAAGGGAAGGTCTATCGCGGCTTGGTGCAGGCGAACGTGAACGTAAGCAGTGTCGCAGGCGTGCTCGACAACGGCGCATTTAACGTCCTCGGCGCGAACTCATCCACCCCAACTCCAACTCCGACCGTTTCTCCAACCGCGAGCCCTTCACCAACGGTTTCGCCAACTGCGAGCCCATCACCAACGGTTTCTCCGACTGTGAGTCCCTCACCGACAGTTTCTCCGACTGTGAGCCCCTCACCGACAGTTTCGCCAACTGCGAGCCCCTCACCGACGGTTTCTCCGACGGCGAGCCCGACACCAACGGTGTCCCCGACCGTAACTCCTACTCCTGCCCCGACTCCATCGCCCTTGGTCTTAGCTAGCAATCAGTTTCTCAGTGGATTTTTCAATGGATCAATAGACCAAAACTCTCCCTATGCAGCTTTTCACGGGAGAGGAGAGGTTACGATAAGCGGGACTGCACCAGTCGACGACTCAGGCGATTCGTTTGCGGTGGACCAACTCTTTACTCGCAAGTTCAAGTTCCGCGGCGTGCGTAATGCCACGGGAACCACAACGGCAACCACAACGTCAGGCTAGTCCGTTCTTAACGCGCGCCTCGGAGGCGTCAACTACAAAGTCCTACTCTGTAGCCGCACGCTTTATCGTTGGTTCTAAAGAGCGACGACTCCTGCAGTTCGCCAACGATCGAAAACCAGCGGGTAGCGGGAATCGAACCCGCTTTCGGCCTATTTCTTGTTTTCGTCTATCTACGCGGCTCTGCGTCAAAGCCATAAGTATTAGTAGATAAGCATCCTTGTAGTAACTTTACCTCGCAATCTCACGCAGTCTTTTGCAGACCGGGTGTCCAAACGTGTCCAAAAGCCAATGCCCTTCCGTCTCGCGCAGATCGCTCAAAGAAAAACAAGAAATGAAGCCGGACGCAGCTTCTTGATAGTCAACTCGGAATCGTGATATTTCACGATCATGAACCGTGTGCCGGTCATTGGGCAGTGTTTCGGCAGTGGGGGGCACCTGTTGCGGATCGGAGATTGATCACCGCTTCTCTCACCCGCACTCACGATCCAACAACTCCGTTGACAGCGCGTAGTCGGCGCGCCCGCAAGTCGATCTGGATGGGGATTTAGACGCCGTGACGATTTCGTTGTAAAATGCAGAATAAAGTCTGGATGGGATGAAAAGCATGTCTCCACAAGAACTTCGTCCTTTGCCTTTGTTTAATCCGTTCGCGGACGATGATCTTCAGCAGTTGGGGAGACAGGGCGAACCCGTCAACCTGCAAACCGGCGACATCCTGTTCGCCGAAGGCGATCCCGCTCAGGGGTTGTTCGTCGTCCTGGAGGGGCAACTTGAGATTTTCAAGCAGGTCTGCGGCGAGCGGGTGACACTGGCGAATGTTCCGCGCGGCTCGTTCGTGGGCGAAATCTCGCTGCTGACCGGGCTGCCGCACAACGCATCGGCGCGGGCGAGCGTGCCGACTCGCCTGCTCAAATATGGCGCGAGCGTGTTCGCGGGGATGAAAGATTCCCCGATTATGCAGCTTATTCTGGCGACGATCGTGCAGCGATTGAGCGACGCCGAAATGCAGGTGCAGCAGCATCAACGGCTCTCGGCGCTGGGCACTATGGCGGCGGGGCTGGCGCACGAATTGAACAATCCGGCTTCG
>DATDKN010000353.1:0-5104 GCA_036519995.1 Terrimicrobium sp.
CGGATGACTATCGTCTTCATCAAGTCCGCCTGGAGGGCGGCGACTCCTCGTCCGACTCTTTCTGCTATCCGTGAGCAGTGCCTGGCCGTGGCTGGCGCTGCTCGGCCTTGGCGCCTTTCACGGCATTAATCCTGGGATGGGCTGGCTCTTTGCCGTGGCCTTGGGCCTGCAAGAGCGGCAGCGTTCGGCAGTTTGGAGAGCGCTTCCGCCGATCGCCGTGGGACATGCGCTCTCGGTCGGGCTGATTGTCGCGCTCGTCGCGCTGCTGCATGCCAGCATCAGCTATGAAACGCTTCGCTGGTTGGCGGCGGTGACACTTGTAACCTTCGGGTTCTATCGACTTGTTCGCGCGCGGCACCCGCGATGGGTGGGCATGCGCGTCGGCTTTGGCGATCTCACATTGTGGTCCTTCTTGATGGCCTCTGCGCACGGTGCCGGTCTCATGCTTGTCCCAGTATTTCTTGGGTCGGCACAGCGAGCGAACGCTCATAACGCTGACATTGCGCATGCGCATTCCGGTCACGGAACCAATCTGGATCTTCTTAGTAGTCCCTGGCTGGCGACGCTCGCCGTCGTCGTTCACACTTTCGGCCATCTCTTCGTGGCTGGCGTAGTAGCGTTCATCGTTTACGAAAAACTGGGGGTGCGTATTCTCCAGCGCGCCTGGTTCAACTTTGATCTGGGCTGGGCCGTGGCCCTTATCCTTTCCGGACTGGTGACGGCTCTTATCTGACGCGCCAAACTGTCGTTCGGAGCATCATCCGATATCCACGGCGGGTTGGTAAGCCGGCTGTGGCGCGGGCACTTTTCGTGGCTTAGAGATTCTGCGAATCAACACATAGAATACCGGCGTGAGAAAGATTCCGAAAATTGTCACCCCCAACATTCCGGAGAAAACCGCTGTGCCCAGAGTCTGTCTCATCTCGGCGCCGGCGCCCGTTCCGACTACGAGCGGAATAACCCCGGCAATGAAAGCAAACGAAGTCATCAGAATTGGGCGCAGCCGAAGTTTGCAAGCCTCGATGACCGCTGAAACTGGATCTTTGCCCTCGTCTTCGATCTGTTTGGCGTACTCAACAATAAGGATGGCGTTCTTACAGGCGAGGCCGACGAGGACGACAAAGCCAATCTGAGTGAAGATGTTGTTGTCCATGCCGCGCAATAACACTCCCGCCAGTGACGAGAGGAGACACATCGGGACAATGAGAATGATAGCGAAAGGCAAGGCCCAACTCTCATACTGCGCCGCAAGCGTCAGGAACACAAAGAGGACGCAAAGCGGAAAGATGAATAGGGCGGTGTTTCCTGCCAAAATTTGCTGCAACGCTAGGTCGGTCCATTCAAAGCTAAAGCCGGGCGGAAGTAGTTGGCGAGACAACTGCTCCATAATGCTAATAGCGTCACCGGAACTATAGCCAGGGCTGCTACTCCCTGAGATCGCCGATGCGGTGTAGAGATTATAGCGCGTGACAAAGGCCGGACCGTAGGTCTCTTTGATCGACGCCATCGTACTCAGCGGGACCATTTGGCCGGCGACGTTTCGCGTCTTCAGCTTGAGAATATCGGCTGGGGCGACGCGGAACTTGCTGTCCGCTTGCACGTTCACCTGGAAGGAACGTCCAAGAAAGGTAAAGTCGTTCACATAGGCAGATCCTAAGTAGATTTGCAGCGCGTCAAAGATGCTGTCGAGCGGCACATCCATGCTTTTCGCCTTCGAGCGATCGACGTCGACATAGATCTCGGGAGTTTCCGCGCGAAAGCCGGAGAACATGCCCACCAGCTCAGGTCGCTTTTCAGCAGCATCGACAAGGCTTTGCGAGACCGCCTCGAGTTGTTTGAAGTTGCCTCCCCGACGATCCTGGATCATCAAGGTGAAACCGCCGGTGCTGCCCACGCCCTGAATCGGAGGAGGGCCGAAGGCGAGTATTAAAGCTTCCGGAATTGTCGAAAATTTCCGCCTCAGTTCGCCGACAATCGCATCCGCGCTAAGGTTGGGAGCCGTTCGCTCATGAAACTCATCCAAGATCACGAAGAGCGAAGCGACGTTCGACGTCGAGGTACCGGTGAGGATTGAAAACCCGTTGATGATAAGCGTTGTGTCGACGCCCGGTGTCTCCTTAATCATGGCCAATGCCTTGGCGGTAACCGCTTGGGTTCGCTCAAGCGAGGCGCCGTCGGGGAGTTGACAGCCAACCAGCAGGTATCCTTGATCCTGTTGGGGAACAAAGCCGGTCGGGGTGATTCTGAATCCATACCCGGTCAAGAAGAGCAAACCGACGTAGAGGATCATGACGATCGCGACTTTGCGCGCGAGGCCCGCCACTGATCGTCCGTAACGCTCGATCATCCAATCGAAGCCTCGGTTGAATCCCCTGAAGAACCAGCCGAGGGTCGCATTGAAAAATCGAGTCAAGATGTCCTTCTGCTCTCCATGCGGCTTCAAGAGTATTACACTCATCGCCGGGCTCATTGTCAGCGAGTTGAACGCCGAGATAATCGTCGAGACGGCTATGGTCAGGGCAAACTGGCGGAAGAATTCACCGGAGATTCCAGTCATAAACGCCGTCGGGATGAACACCGCGGACAAGACCAAGGCGACCGCTATCACAGCTCCACCGACTTCATTCATGGCCTGACGGGCCGCGTCGCGTGGCGATAGTCCAAGACTAAGCTTATGTTCAATAGCCTCGACGACGACAATCGCATCGTCGACGACGATCCCAATCGCAAGAACAAGACCGAAAAGCGAGATTGTGTTAAGTGAAAATCCGAAAGCCGCCATGGCCGCAAAGGTTCCGATAAGAGAAACCGGCACGGCGATGAGCGGAATGATTGCCGCCCGCCACGTTTGCAGAAATAACATCACGACGATAGCGACCAGGACGACGGCTTCAATCAGGGTGTGCTGAACTGCAGAGATCGACTCGTTGACGAATACGGTCGTATCGTAGACGATCCTGTAGTCGACTCCCCTTGGGAAATCCTTCTTAAGCCTGTCCATCGTCTTGCGGATCGCCTGAGCGGTGGAAAGCGCATTGCTGCCAGGCAATTGATAAACGGCCAATGTTGCCGTCGGCTTGTCGTCGAGCGTGGCTCTAACCGCATAAGACTTGGCGCCGATTTCCACCGAGCCGAGCTCACTCAGCCGGACGACTTCACCTCGCTCACCGCGCTTGACGACAATGCGCGAGAATTCCTGTGGATCGATCAAGCGGCCCTGAGCATTGACAACAAGCTGAAATTCGGTGCCCTGGGGAGCGGGCTGCTGGCCAACGATGCCCGCGGCGACTTGCCTGTTCTGTTCCTGCACAGCCGCGACAACGTCGGAGGCGGTCAGCCCCAGGGACGCCAGTTTGTTCGGATCCAACCAGATCCGCATCGAGTACTCGGAGCCGAAGATGTTGATTGCGCCAACTCCTTCGACCCGTGCCAAAGTGTCCTTGACTTGAAGGATGGCGTAGTTGTTGAGATAGAGCTCGTCGCGCGAATTATCGGGGGAGATTAAATTCACGCACAAGATCATCGAGGAAGATTGCTTGTTGACGGAAACGCCCGTGCGTCGCACCTCCTCGGGTAGGATCGGCAGGGCAAGGTTGACTCGGTTCTGCACAAGCACCTGCGCCGTATCGAGGTCGGTGCCGAGCTTGAAGGTAATCGTCAACGCATACGAACCATCGCTCGCTGACTGCGAGGACATGTAGAGCATATTTTCGACGCCGTTAACCTGCTGCTCAATGGGCGCCGCGATCGTTTCGGCGATCGTTTTTGCATTGGCGCCGGGAAAGCTCGCCGAAACCTGGACCGTTGGCGGGACAATATCTGGGTACTGAGCAACCGGCAAAGTCAGCAAAGCAATGCCGCCAACGATCGTGATGACCAGGGAAAGAACCGTCGCAAAGATCGGACGGTCGATAAAGAACTGGCTGATATTCACGTTCTATTTCGCAGCCTGAGTCGCTGGAGCCGGTGTGCCAGAATCCGCGGGCTTCGGATCCACCTTCTCACCGGGGCGCACCTTCAGCAGTCCGTCGACCACAACGGTTTCACCGACTTGCACACCGCTCTTGACAACCTGCATGGTGTCGGAAAGCGTTCCGAGCTCCACCGGCTGAAACTCAGCCGTATTCTCCTTATTGACCACGACGACATATTTCTGCCCCTGATCGGAAGCCACACAACGCTCGGGCACCAGGACGGCCTTGTATGGCAAGCCCGCCGGAATGCGCACCCGAACGAAGAGTCCTGGCCCAAGCAGACCATTTTCGAAGTCGAAGACACCTCGGATCCGAATTGTGCCCGTCGATGGGTCAACACGATTGTCGAGAAAGTCAATGTAGCCGGTGTGCGGAAAGCCTGATTCGTCCTGCAACGACAACTCGATTGGGATCTTCACTTCGTCCGCATCTTCGGGACCCTTTGCCTTGCTTTGGTAATAGCGGACATAGCGCAGCAATGAACGTTCATCGACGTCGGCATAGGCGTAAACTGGATTCGTCGAGACGATCGTCGTCAGTGGATCCTTGCCATCGGCGGAGACAAGGTTTCCGACAGTTACGTTGGCAAGTCCCGCCCGCCCATCAATCGGTGCCGTGACGGTGCAGAACTCCAGATTTAGCTTGGCGGCTTCGAGGTCTGCGCGGGCGGATTGGAAAGCGCCGGTGGCCTGTTGGAACGTTGCGGCGCGCTGATCAAAATCTCCCGCAGCCGTCACTCCTTTGTCACGGAGTTGTCGTGCTCGGTCATAGTCCGAGGAGGCAAGCTTCAAGGCGGCGTCAGTTTTGTCGAGTTCTGCCTTGGCTTTCTCGTAGTCCGCTTGATACGGTCGTGGATCGATGATGAAGAGCGGCTGGCCCTTCTTCACCAGGTCGCCGTCAACGAATTTGACCTCGGTAATGTAGCCGCTCACGCGAGGGCGCACGTCGACCGTTCCCATAGGAGCGAGGCGGCCGGTATATTCGTCCCAATCCTGCACCTGCTTTTCAACCGCCTGCGTCACGGTGACAATTGGAGGGGGCAATTCCAGCGCTTCCTGCTTCTTACATGCGCTGACAGCTGCAAGGGTCAGCAAAAAGAAAAAGCTAGTCCGCAAAGACGAACGGAACGC
>DATDKN010000354.1:0-3825 GCA_036519995.1 Terrimicrobium sp.
GCATCGGGTTTAGTGACAGCATGATACTCTGGGCTCCTTCGCCGATCAGACGACTTAGGGATTCACCGCGGACGAATCGCCCGCCGAAGTTGATATTGAGGGCAGTGGAGGAGGCATCCCGCCCGACGATCGTCGAATTGAGGTGAAAGGCCAGCGATTCGGTCGCCCACTCTTGAACGGCGATGTAGTTCAACTGTGCGCCGCGTTCCAGGTGCAAGTCATTCACCCCGCAGGCGAACGCGCGTTTGCCATCGGCGCTCCTGAAATGATCGATGACCGTAATCTTGCTGTTCTCGCCGCAGACCACGAGCGTATGCGGAAAGATGCAGCCGTTTTCCCCGTCAACCCAGTGAAAAATCTCCACCGGAAGCGCGACCTCTACGTTCCTGGGAACATAGAGCAGCGCGCCGGTACCGAGACGCGCCTTATGCAGCGCCGCATATTTGTGGGAGCCCAGTTCGACCGGCTGCACCATGAAAAACTTGCGAAAGAGCTCTTCGTCTTCGCGGGCGGCGACCTCAAGCGACTTGACCAGCACGCCTACCGGCAGTCTCTCAACGTCTTGGTGAAGCAAGGCGTTGTTGCCAAAAACCAGCTTCGCAGAAAAGTCGGCAAGCCCTTGCGACTGGTTAATCAATCGTCCCTCGCTCGTGACAGGTCCGGCGACTTCAAAGTCGGACAAACGCAGCGCGGCGATATTCGAAAAGCGCCAGGCCTCATCCTTGCGGCTCGGTGCCGGAGTGGCCTCGTAGTCGGACCATGCTGAAGCTTGCTGCTCCTGGAACCACGCTGGCCAGTTCTGTTCGGCTTCTTTCGAGACGGGGACAGAGGCGGTAAGGCTCATAAGTGTCGATCGCTACCCAGTTGAGTCTGCGAGGCCGGCGTGCCCTTCGCCGGAAAGTGCGCTGCTTGCAAAGCAGCGTCCCTCCAGTGGTTCATCCCACCGACCCCTCCATTTCGAGGTCGATGAGGCGCTTGAGTTCCACGGAATATTCCATCGGGAACTGCTGGACGAGGTCGTTGACAAAACCGTTAACCGCCAAGCTCATGGCAGCACCCTCCGAAATGCCCCGCTGCTGCATGTAGAAGATCTGTTCTTCGCTGATCTGGCTGACGCTTGCCTCGTGCTGGCACGCGTTGCCCTGACCCCGCACGGAAATGGCTGGATAAGTGTCCGTGCGGCTATGGGCATTGATCAGCAATGCGTCGCACTCCGTATTGTTCTTGCATCCTTTGAGATGCTTGGGCACATGAACCAGACCGCGATAGGTCGCGCGTCCGGTTCCAACGCTGATGCTCTTGGAGACGATATTGCTGGTGGTCTCGTCAGCGGCATGGATCATCTTGGCGCCGGTATCCTGGTGTTGTCCGTCACTGGCCAGGGCAATCGAGACAACTTCGCCGCGTGCCTTCCGCCCTCGCATCACGACTCCCGGATATTTCATCGTCAGCCGTGATCCAATATTACAATCGATCCATTTGATTTCAGCTTCCTCATGGGCGAGGCCGCGCTTGGTCACCAGGTTGAAGACATTCGGACTCCAGTTCTGAACGGTCACATATTGGATCTTGGCGCCGGGGAGGGCGATCAGCTCGACCACCGCACTATGCAGGGTCGTCGTTTCGAATTTGGGCGCCGTGCAGCCTTCCATATACATGACCTCGCTCCCTTCGTCCGCGATGATCAGAGTGCGCTCGAACTGGCCAAAGTTTTCCGCATTGATTCGGAAATAGGCCTGGAGAGGATGCTTTACCTTGACACCCGGCGGCACATAGATGAACGATCCGCCCGAAAAAACAGCACTATTGAGAGCGCTGAATTTGTTATCTCCGGTCGGAATGACCTTGCCAAACCACTTCCGGAAGATTTCCGGGTGCTTGTGCAATCCCTCGGTCGAGCCGACAAAGATAACGCCCTGTTCGCCTACCGCCTTCTTGATGTTTGAGTAAGCCGCCTCGCTGTCGAACTGCGCTTCCACGCCCGCGAGGAACTTGCGCTCTTGCTCAGGAATTCCCAACCGTTCAAACGTCCGCTTGACGTTCTCGGGAACTTCATCCCACGAGCGCTTTGGGGCCGTCCCTTGTGAAAGATAATAGCGGATCTTGTCGAAAACGATGTTATCGAGATCGTGGCTGGCCCAATGCGTCGGCATCGGCTTGTCGATAAATTTGCGGTAGGCATCCAGGCGAAACTCGCGGATCCAATCCGGATCCCCCTTGACATCGGAAATGTAGTTGATGGTTCGTTCGCTCAAACCGGTCCCCGCGTCGAACTGGTAGTCGACGTCATAGCGGAAATCACCGATTGACCGGTCGATTGCGATGTCGTGTTTAGTCTCTGTATTCATGGCTCCCTCCTTTAAGCGGCCATCGCCGCTTCCTTTTCCACCCAATCGTAGCCCTCGGCTTCCAGCCGAAGGGCGAGGTCCTTGTCGCCGCTGCGGGCGATGCGGCCATCGACCATTACGTGGACCACATCGGGCACGATATGGTTAAGCAGACGTTGATAGTGCGTGATCACAAGAAATCCTCGATCGGGCGCACGTAGGGCATTGACTCCTTCGGCGACCACTTTCAGCGCGTCGATGTCCAAGCCGCTGTCGGTTTCGTCGAGCACCGCATAGGGGGGCTCGAGCATGGCGAGCTGCAGGATCTCACAACGCTTCTTCTCTCCACCAGAAAAGCCCTCGTTGACCGAACGCGAGGTGAATTCGCGTGGAACCTTGAGGGCATCCATTTTCGAATAGAGCCGCTGGTAGTAGGCGACCGCATCAAGCTCCTCACTCTCCGGCAGTCGCGCCTGGAGGGCGGCGCGCAAAAAGTTGGCGATCGTGACTCCCGGAACCTCCATCGGATATTGAAAGGCCAGGAAAAGCCCGGCACGGGCGCGCTCATCCGGCTCCATCTCGAGAATGCTCTCACCATCGAGAAGCACGTCACCGCTCGTCAGCTCGTAGGAAGGATGTCCTGCCATCACTTTGGCAAGGGTGCTCTTGCCGGACCCATTTTTACCCATGATCGCATGGACCTCCCCCTTGGGGACCTCCAAGCTCACACCTTTCAGGATTTCACGGTCCCCAATGTTGGCGCACAAGTTTTGGATCAAAAGGCTCATCGAAAACGTCAAAAAATCAGGTTCCTTTGTTGCAGTCTGCACACGCTCCGCGGAGCATGATGTCGTTGTGAACGACGGTAAAACCCACCGGAAGATCCCACGTCCGTCCCACGCGTTTACTCGCCAGCAAGGGAACATCGTAAATCTTCCCGCAGCGCTCACACATGAAATGCCCGTGCTCGGTCAGGTTGGGGCAATACCGCGTCGCGTCACGTTCCACGTTGACTTGCTTCACCAGGCCGCATTCCACCAGCGTCTCCAGACAGTTGTAAATGGTCGCTAGAGAGATCGAGGGCATCCGCTGCTTCGTACGCAGGAACACCTCGGTCGCTGTCGGATGATCCCGCTGGGCAAGGAGAACCTCATACACTTCACGACGCTGCGGTGTCAGCCGATGGCCATTATGGCTGATCGTCTCCGCATAGCCGGGATTCTCCTGCGCAACCGGTTTCATCACCCCTGAACCTACCTGGGTGGTTATCTAAATCAAGAATTATTCTAAATGTAAGAAGCTGGGCCAGACAGTGGCATTCGATGCGGGTAGATTGAAGCCTTAAGTTGGTAAAACGCCCCGCCCGATCCAGGATTTTGTAGATGTCATGGGTTGTCGAGCGGGCGGGTAGAACGCCACACTCGACAATTTATGAACAATGAAGCTGACATCGTATTACAGAGAGTTTCCCTGATCAAGATCGCGATCGACATGCACC
>DATDKN010000355.1:0-10766 GCA_036519995.1 Terrimicrobium sp.
TGAATTTCATGCAGGGAGCGCTTGGTGACGAAGTAACCGTCTTTCTCAGCCTTGAGGGCGTGAAGCAATAAGCGTGTTTCTCGTTCAACAGCTCTTACCAGGAATTCTGGTCGCTTTGCTGGTTTCCGGCGTCTTCACTATCGTTGGACGCCTCTGGAAAGCAAACAGCTGGGCTGACGCAATTGCAGTTGGAGTTGGCTACGCCGTCGGTCATGCGGTAACCGCCGGTTGGCCGGCTTTTCCGCCAATCGAAGCGACACAGTGGCTCCCTTATTTTGGGATTGCCGTAACTGTCCTGGCAGTGATCGATACGCTGCTGCGGCCGCCGGGAACGCTCCGTGCCGTAATATGGTTTCTTTGCTGCGCAGGAATCTTGTCGCTGCTGTTGACTTCCAAATTCCAGTATGGCTGGTCCCTCTTTGCAGGGGTGCTATGGATTGGCGGCCTAGCAACGGCCATGCTTGTGCTCACCACTTTCCTTGACAGGACGGCGCAACGCGACGCGTCAATTTCCCTTCCGCTTATTCTAGCCATAGTTGCTGGCGGGACAGGCCTTGCCTTGATGCTGTCGGGAAGCATGCTGCTTGGCCAATTGGCATTGGTTCTGGCGGGTGCATTCGGAGCCATTGTGATCGTGGGCACGCTGCTCCCGAACGCCATCAACGGTCGCGGCATTGCGCCAGTATCCGCGACCTTGCTTTCCGGTCTTTGGCTCAGCGGCTATTTTTTCTCAGAGCTGCCGCCGGTGAGCGGACTCCTGCTTTTGGTTTCCCCAATTCCTGCTCTGATGCTCGTTTTGTTTGACGAAAGCGGAAATCCGAGAAGGGGCCTCCTCCTGCGCGCTATCCTCGTCGCCGTGCCGGTCGCCCTGGCGGTGTTCCTGGCCTTCGGAGCCTCGCCGTCATCATATTGAGAGCGTAGTTGCCTGAGGGGACGGCCTGGGGCTGGCGCGCGCAGCCTCTCTATGCCGGCTTCCATTTAATGGAACATCCGATGCTGGGTTTCTGGACCGTTGACGCTTCACGGCCGCTGATTACGGCATCAAGCGCGGCGCGCATTTCACGCCCGGAAATCGGGACGCCATTACGTGGAGTGCTGTCGTCGAGACGGCCATGATAGGCGAGTCGTCGATCGGAATCGAAGACGAAGAAGTCGGGCGTGCATTGGGCGTCGTATGCTTTGGCCACTGATTGCGTCTCGTCGTGAAGAAGCGGAAAGGGAAAATCGTGCGCAATGGCCATTTCGCGAAGTCTCTCCGGAGAGTCGTCGGGGTAGGCGGCAGAATCATTCGAGCAAATCGCCAAGAACGAGACGCCTTCACGCTGGTAATGGCGCGCGATCCGCAGAATCTCGTCCCGAACGTGGACCACGTAAGGACAGTGCCTGCAGATGAACATTACGACGAGCGCCTTGGCTTGCGGCACCTGAGAGAGAGAGACCGTTTCTCCAGTGACGACATTCGGTAGTGAAAATTCCTTCGCCGGCGTTCTCAGCGGGATAGAGGTGAGTGATTCTATTGCCATATTTGCATGTTGTGCCCACGAGTGCGCCTTGGCAACCTCAGTGCGGCGGGTTATTCCTCCCAAAAACTTCGTGTAGCCAGCGCAGGCCGATGAACAGAATCCATATCGCCCGAAATCGTCAGGCTCTTGGCCAGTTTTCTCCCGAGGAGGTGGCAGAAGGACTTGCCTCCGGAGAGTTCCTGCCAACCGATCTTGCCTGGCGCGAGCCAATGGAAACTTGGAAATCTCTTGGTGAGTTCACGGATCTTCCGCCGGCAACACCCTCGCTAGTTCCACCGGCGCTCCCGCAGCAATCAGCAGATTTGGAAATGGCAGCCGAGCCCGCCTGGGAACATCGCCAGCAACTCGGCACGTTTTCGGCACTCGTCGAGACATTACGTCAGGTCCTGGCCGCACCTGTGGCGACCTTTAAAGCCATGAAACGCGAGGGCGGTCACACAACGCCACTGTTCTTTTACTTGCTTGTGACGACTTTCACCACTTGGGCGGCGATGGCATATCAGCTCACCTTCATTATGATGAATCCAGAGGCGATGCTCGGCCCACTAGCCAAATCCTTGAATACGGCTTCGCTCCTCGGGATCCAGGTGGTTTCAATGGCTTTGGCCCCGATGCTTCTTATATTAGTAGCCTATTGCGCCGCGGGAATTTTCCATCTTGTTTTTCAACTCCTTGGCAGTAGCCAGCCGTTTGAAGTTACTTTCCGCGCCTATTGCTATGCGGTGGCACCGGCTTCAGTATTTCGATTGATCCCGATCTGCGGCGATTTTCTGTTTTTCATTGCCGCCCTTGTGCTCCTAGTCTTCTCATTTCGCGAAACATTACGCATCGATGGCGCGCGAGCGACCATAGGTGTCATCCTGCCATCCTTGTTATGCTGCGGGTTTATCTGGGCGGCCGGGGCATTAGCCGCAGGAGCTGTCGCTCAGGGCGTGCTCAAATAATGCGCAGGATTGGCCCCGGAGCGTCCTGGCAAGCGCACTGAATGCTGGCTTGAGCACCGCTTCTGGAGTTTGCCAGACCTTCCAGCGCGCAATCCAGCGCCAGGTTGGGGGAGTTACAATCGCGACTGAGGTGGCCGAGGATAATATGTTGCAGTGGAGCCTCAAGCTCGGCGAGGACGCGAGCCGCGGCGGTGTTCGAAAGATGTCCGTGCCGCGAGAGAATACGTTGCTTGACCGACCAGGGGCGACGGGAATCGCTCTGCAGAAGAGCTTCGTCGTGGTTTGTCTCGATGAGAATCGCGCGAACTCCCCGAAGCGCATCAAAAACCAGGCGGGTTGCATAACCGAGGTCCGTAAGCACGCCGAAACAGGACCCGTCACAGGAAATTCGAAATCCGACGGGATCCACGGCGTCGTGCGGAACAGAGAATGCCCGAATGGCAAAGCTTCCGATCCGAAATTCCGATCCCGTCTGGAAGAATCTCCAGTCGCCATGCACCAAACCGAAATCTTGAAGCGCTCGTCCGGTAAGCAAGTTGCAAAATACCGGCACTTGGTGACGCGTCAGCATTACCTTCAACGCGCTTGTGTGATCGCCATGTTCGTGGGTCAGGAGAATGCCTGAAAGTTGCTCCGGACACAACCCTACCGCGAGCAGGCGGGCAGTCAGTTGCTTGGCACTCAGCCCAGCATCGATGAGAAACGAGGCCATCTCGTTGCGGACGAGAGTGGAGTTGCCCTCGCTGCCACTCGCCAGCGTGATCACCTCGAACATCCGTCACTTATGCCAGCGCTGCCCGGATTTCGCGACAAGGAAATTGCAGGCAGTTGTGGAAACTGGCAACGTCGAGGAGGGTTCATGCAGCAATATCATCGCCTTCTACGTCTTGTTCTGGAGCAGGGGAAATTCAAGACCGATCGCACGGGGACTGGAACGTATTCTGTCTTTGGCGCCCAGGAGCGCTTTGATCTCACCGATTCGTTTCCGCTGCTTACAACCAAGAAGCTTCACCTGCGTTCGATCATCCACGAACTACTCTGGTTTCTAAAGGGGGATACCAACGTCCGGTATCTTCACGAAAATCACGTGACCATCTGGGATGAATGGGCCGATGAAAATGGCGATCTGGGCAGGATCTACGGCGCCCAATGGCGCGACTGGCGCCGTCCAGATGGAGGTCGTGTCGATCAAATCGCCCGCTTGCTCGAGGAGATCCAACGGACACCTGACAGCCGTCGGCTCATTGTCACCGCATGGAATCCGGGCGAGCTGGACTGCATGGCGCTGGCGCCCTGCCATGCAATGTTTCAATTTTATGTGGTCGATGGGGGCTTGAGCTGTCAGCTCTACCAACGAAGCGCGGACTTGTTTTTGGGCGTGCCGTTCAACATCGCTTCGTATGCGCTTCTCACCTTGATGGTCGCGCAGGTGTGCCAATTGCGGGCCGTGGAATTCATTCACACTTTCGGCGATCTGCATCTCTATTCGAATCACCTCGAACAAGCCCGTGAACAACTTTCGCGTGAGTGCCGCCCGCTGCCGCGCATGAGGCTCAATCCCGCGGTGAAGTCACTCGAAGACTTTCGCTACGAGGATTTCGCTCTGGAGGGCTACGATCCACATCCCGCCATCAGAGCGCCTATTTCGGTGTGAAGGCGATCGCTGCGATGTCTCTGAACCGCGTGATCGGAGCCGAGGGAAAGATTCCGTGGCACTTGCCTGAGGACCTCAGATTCTTCAAGCGAACGACTTTCGGTCATGTCGTGTTGATGGGACGAAAGACCTATGAGTCTCTTGGCAAACCTCTGCAGGGTCGGGAAAATTGGGTGGTTTCAAGCCGTCCGCTTACGGGAGTGAGGGTCATCCATGATCTGGATGAAATCGCCGAACCGAGTGACGGCCGCGAGATCTTCGTCATCGGCGGAGCCCAGCTTTACGCGGCGCTCCTGCCAGCATGTGCGGAGCTCCTCTTGACGCTGATAAAGCGCGAGGTCTCCGGTGATGTTTTCTTTCCACCCTTTGAGGATGCGTTTCGTTTGGAAGAAGTCGTCCAAACATCTGACCAGTTGGAAATTCGCAGATATAGGCGCAGCGCAGCGGCACCGCTGGGCGAGCGCAAGCGAGGGCTTAGCTGAAGGTCAAGTTCTTGACGCCGGAAGCAGCCGCCGCGTTCAGGACGTCGATGATGCGCTCGTGCTTCGTCTGGGGGTCAGGCCGGATGATCACCGGGTCCTTGTCTCCAAATTTGGCGATGGTATCGCGGAGCCAACCGCGCAGCTCGGGAAGCTCCTTGCTCACCGGAGTGTCATACACCTTGTTGTTCATCTGAACTTTGCCATCCGGAAAGATATCGATGATGATCGGCGTGGGAGGGGGTCCAGGTTTGGTTTCGCCGCGGCCACTCGGCAGGTTAATCGTCAGTTCCTTCGGAATAATTTGCGAGCCCGCTGAGGCCATGAAAAAGAGCAAGAGAACGAAGACCACGTCGACCATCGGAGCGATTTGAAAGCCTATGTCTCCGTCTTGATTCGTTCCGGCTGCCATAGATCTGCTCTCGAGATTGAACTATCTTTCTTTATCCGCAACGGAAAACGTGACGTTGCCGACCCCGGATCTGCCAACCGCCTCGAGCAAGCCTCGCATAAATTCGTAACGAACCTCCTTATCGGCGCGGACTAGGACTCGGACGAAAGGGTTGGCACCGACCTTCGCCTGAAGCATCGGCGCGAGTTGGCCAAGATTGATGGCTCTTTCGTCAATTTCGATCACCGTCTGATTGTTGATCGCATTGTGGAGAACATTAACAATGACTTGGCCAGGATTTTTCTTTGATTCCTTCGCTTCTCGGGCAACCGGCAAGTCCACGTCTTGATTGGACTGCAGCATTTCCGTGGAACTAATCGACATAAAGAAAACGAGCAGCACCAGCAGGATATCGATCATCGGCGCGATCTGGAACTCCGGATCGACTTCAGGCTCTGCCTTCCTAACGCGCTTCTTCCGGCCCGGTCTATGAACTTCCCGTTCGACCATTCCTTAGAAACAGACAAAGTCCTTACGCCCACTCGAGCGAGGCTCCACAGTGCGGGCAGGGACTTTGTCCTGGTTGGATGGTTCCGTTGCAGATCGGACAGTTGGTCGTTAAGGCCACAGACACCTTTCGAGACGAGCTCGACGAAGAAGGGGCGCTGGCGCCTGCTTCGAAGTTTTCGCCGATCTTGATTCCCGCAAGCTCGTCAAAGGGGATGTCTTCCACCAGGTAGTTGAGCTTGTCGTCGGCATTGACGAGGACAATGGTCGAGCGGTTGCGAAAGTAGTAATAAAAAATGAACGCCGGAATGGCGATGAACAGGCCGCTGGCTGTCGCCATGAGAACCTCGCCGATACGCAAAGCCAAAGCTCTCGGGTCCGACACACCTGAGGAGCCAAGAACGGCGAAAGCTCCCATCATTCCAATAACCGTTCCGAGCAGACCAATCATCGGCGCCACCACGCCGACAACGGAGAGATAACTATTCTTGGTCCTGAGCACCTGGGCTTCGCGCAAGCCGTGTTCGATCAACGCATTCTCCACGGCATCCTTCCCGCGACCGATGCGCTCAAGAGCGCCCTTAAGGACACGGGCGATATATGCTTTGTTGGCGTGGCAGATCTCCCAAGCCTCTTGGTAGTTGCCGGCCCGAATGGTCGCTTGAAGGGAGTCGAGTAAAGCTTTCGGCGCAAGTTGTTCATCACGCAGGGTGAGAAACAGCTGAATGATGAACGTCACCATGACGATGGAGGTCGCCAGGATCGCGACCCAGATCAAGATGATGAGAGGTCCGCCACCGGCGATCGTTTCAAGAATGGTGTGCGACTCTGCGGCGGCACTGGTTTCTCCGGTGGCCTCTTGCGCGAAGGCTCCAGGCGAAAGAAGGAGCAGCCAGCAGAAGGGAACAAGGGCGCGCGAGAGCGACGGTTTAACTTTCTTCATGGGCTATCAATCAGGGAACAATCACTTGCTTTTCTTTGACGAGAACGTCAGCGCGGTCCTGCGCTTTGGCAACAACGGCTCGATCGTCGTGGAAAAGAGTAACCGCGCTTAAGTAATCGCGGAGCGCCTCGGGATAGGCTCCTTCACTTTCATGCACCATTCCCATCAAGTAGAACGCCTGGCCGTAAGCCGCGCTCTTCCCAGCGGGCGCGGCCATCACCTTGTCCGCTTCTGAGACGATCGGCAGAAGCCTCCCCTTGGCAGTTGCAAAATCCTTCTTCGAGACAGCCAGTCTCGCCAAGCCAATATCCGAAAGCGAGGTGGCATTTGGGTAGGACTTTGTGAACTCGGCGAAAGCGCTCTCCGCAGCAGGAAGTTGGCCCAGCGAAAGATAAACGTCGCCAAGCAAAGCGGCAGCTCGCTCCGCCCACTCGGTGGGCAGACCGCGAAAGGCCTCCACCACAGGCTTCAGAAGACTCAGAGTTTTGTTGGCATTGCCCTCCTGCCAAGCCTTGATCGCGTCCTCATATCCTTTGGGGGGATCCTTTGTTACAGAGGCAACTTGATCCATCGCGATGCCAGTCTCGGCTGGCCCGACCTTGATTTTAAGCTTGCCATCGAGGACGCCGAGGATCTCTCCCTCACGACGCTGCCCATCCTTTTGGACGACAAAATCCTGGGCAATTAGCATGCTGAGGGTCCCCCAGAGGGTCACCAGAGCCAGGCAGCCACGCCGGGACACACTTGCATTCATTTCTCATCTGCTTTAATCACATCCGCCCGGCAAATCAACAGTTTCACCGCTCTTTCATGATTACCATTCTTCGAAAAAACCAGCGCGTGCTCATGCTGGTGGTCGCCATCTTGACCATTATCGCCTTTATCTGGCTCTACAATCCCGCAGACACCCATAAGCTGGGGAAGGGCGCGGTCGCCACCATCTACGGGCGCAAAGTTTCCCAGGCGGATGTTGAGCGTCAGGTCAAGACTTATCAGCTCGCTCTGGCGATGGGGCAATTCTCGCTGCTCGAAAACCTCGGCGGAATGACCCAAGACCAGAATCAGGCTCTGGATGAATTTATCTGGAACCTTTTCGTCTTACACGATCAGGCGAAGGAACTCGGTGTCGAGCCGACCGACTCGCAAATTGCTGACCGCATAAAAGCAGTTCGAACCTTCCAGACGGGTGGGCAATTCGATCCGTCGAAGTACAAGGCCTTCGTCCTCGAGCAACTCGGGCCGCGTGGTTTCACCGAGCTCCAGCTCGAGAACGTCATTCGCGACGCTCTACGGGTCGAACGCATCCGAGAAATTGTCTCTTCTCCCGCCGCGGTTAGCGATCTGGATTTTCGAGACACCGCACGGGTGCTCCAGGAGCTCAGCGCGCAGGTGGTTCGTTTTCCACTGGCGTCAGTTGCGAATGTCGCGAGCGTCACCGAGGAGGAAGTAGCCGACTTCTATCGGCAATATGGCCCGGCCTTAACGACCCCGGAAACACGCGCAGTCGAGTATGTGAAGGTCGCTCTCGTGCCGGGCGAGAAGCCCCTCAAGGGGCGCGAGAGAGTCGAAGCGCTCCAGAAGTTGGCCGACGCGGCCACGCAATTCTCCGAGCAAGCTGCCGCATCCTCCTTCGAAAAAGCGGCCGCGACGCAGGGTCTGACAATCCAAACAACCGCAGAATTTGACCGAGCGGGCTCGACCACCTCGTCTAACAATCAGGCCATGGCAGCGGATCTCAAGAATCTTGCGCCGACCGCGTTTCTTCTCACAGACAAAAATCCGGTGAGCGACGTCGTCCAGGCCGGCGACGCATTTTTCGTGCTGAAACTGGCGAAGGTAAATCCGCAGCGTCCGATGACCTTGGAGGAGGTGCGACCCCTGGCCGAGAAGCAACTGGGCGTACGCAAGGCGGAGCGTCTTCTTCGCGAAAAAGCCGAACCAGCGCTCGCTAAGATTCGGGAGGCAATGGCTGCAGGGAAGTCATTTTCTGATGCAGCTGCGGCAGAGGGGCTGCAGGTCAAGAGTTTTGACCATCTCGACCCGAGCGGTGAAAACCTCTCCGCGGAAGAGCAGGGAATCGCTGCGGCCACGCTGCTCATGGAACCTGGACAGTTTTCCGGATTGATCTCTGATGCGGATGGTGGATTCGCTGTCTTTCTCTTCGAACGCGCTCCCCTCGATGCGGCTGCTCTGGAAAGGAAGCCTGAATTGACGGCGCGAATTCTGGAAAGCAAGCGTCGTTTGCTTTTTCAGACCTGGTTATCTTCGGCTCGCGATGCCGCGAAAGTGACGCTTGCTTCCGTCCGACAGTGACATGTCTCGCCATCCTCGAGCTGTCGAACTTTTCGAAGAGGCGACCGGCGATATTGCGCTGGGCGAGATCGATGCGGCCATCGCCAAGTATCGGGAGTGTGTTCGACTTGATTCGGAGTATTTCGACGCCTGGCATGCGCTTGGGATGGCTCTGATGAAGGCGGCCCGCTTCGGTGAGGCTATCGAAGCCGGGCTCAAGGCGATCGAGATCAATCCCAATGACCAACTCGCCTGGTCCAGTCTCTCGATCTTTTATGTAAAAAACGGTCAGGTGCCCGAGGCGGAGGCGGCCGGAGCGAAGGCGAGGATCTTGTCCTGGGGAGGAAAGATAAGAAAGGACGAGACCGACCGGTGAAGTCGTTCTTCATTACGACAGCGATCGACTACACGAATGCTCCGCCGCATCTCGGCCACGCCTATGAGAAGATCCTAGCAGATGTCATCGCCCGTTACCATCGCCTGAAGGGAGATGCGACGTTCTTTCTCACCGGTGTGGATCAGCATGGCCAAAAGGTCCAGCAGGCCGCGCAAAGAGAAGACATCCCCGTCGAGAAATTCGTCGATCAAACCACAGAGAAATTCGTGGCGCTCTGGCAGAAACTTGATCTCAGCTATGATGCCTGGGCCGCCACAACCAATCCCTTGCACAAGACCTGTGTCAGGAAAATTCTGCAGACACTCTACGAAAAGGGTGAGCTCTACAAGGCGACCTATCGGGGCTTCTACAGCGTGCGCCAGGAACAGTTTCTTACCGACAAGGAGCGTGGACCTGAGGGTGCCTTTGGCCCTGAGTGGGGCGAAGTTATCGAACTCGAAGAGGAAAATTGGTATTTCCGGCTCGCAAAATATCGCGATTGGCTACTTGCCTTTCTCGACACCCACCCCACCTGTGTTTCGCCTGCCTTTCGTCAGCAGGAATTACGCAATGCGGCCGAAAAGCTGAGCGGCGATTTATCGATCTCGCGCCCAAAGTCGCGTCTCGCCTGGGGAATCGAGCTGCCATTTGACTCCTCGTGTGTGACCTATGTCTGGTTCGATGCCTTGGTGAACTACATCAGTTTCGCCGGCTATCTCGAGGACGACATTGCTTTTCGCCAGCGTTGGCCTGCTTTGCACGTTATCGGCAAAGATATCCTCATCCCGGCGCATGGCATCTACTGGCTGGCAATGCTCAAGGCGATGGGCTTTGCCGATGATGACATGCCGACGTTTCTTGTCCATGGTTACGTCCTCGTCGATGGCGATAAGATGAGCAAATCTTTGGGCAACATTCGTGACCCAAATACGTTCGCCGATACCTTCGGCGCCGAAGCGCTTCGCTATTATCTCATGCGGGACTGTGTTGTCGGCCAGGATATGGATTTCACCGACCAACGGTTGATTCAGCGCTTCAATAGCGAACTCGCTAACGGTCTCGGGAACCTTGTCAATCGAACACTCACCATGGCGCACCGATATCGCCATGGCCGCTTGTTACAGTCACTGCAGGATGGCTTGCGCGACCGCGCGCTTTCCGCCGCGAGCTCCTATGCGGAAGCCATGGAAGCCCAATCGATAAACCTCGCTTTGGAGAAAGTGGCGGAGCTGGTGACCGAGGCAAACCAGTTCGTGGAAAGAAGTGCGCCTTGGAAGCTCGCCCGGGAGGCAAACAATGAAGCGCGGCTCGACGCGATATTTTATCACCTGGCAGAAGTCATCAGGTTGATCGCGATCATGATCTCGCCGGTAATTCCAAAGCCCGCGGCAGACATTCTCCAACAACTGAACTGGGCTGGCCCGTTGACGTTGACCGAAATGTCCTGGGGGATTTTGCCTGAGGGCCATCAACTCGAAAAACCTATCCCGATTTTTCCGAGGATCGAAGCCACTGCAAAAGTGGACTAGTCTAAAACAGCTGGACGGTCGCCACCGCAATTTGACCAGTGTCACATTTCACCCCAACGTTGCGCCAAAGGCTTGAATTCTGGGGACTTTCCCTGGTGGTCTGGGTGGTAGGTCGCCTTCCGTATGGT
>DATDKN010000356.1:0-6932 GCA_036519995.1 Terrimicrobium sp.
CCTGCCTGCACGAACATTTTCATCTCGGAGAGAGCTGATGTAGTCTCTTCTTATGCGTCTGACGATCTATCAGCTCGAACACAGCCCATACTGCATACCCATTAGTCGAGCGCTGGGAGCTTTAGGGCTGGAATTTGAAGAACGCAATGTCGCCAACGGCGACCGCCGAGAGATCATCGAACTAACCAATGGCGCTTATTACCAAGTCCCGGTCCTCGCTCACGATGGGAAGGTTATCTTCGAAGCTTCGCCAACTTCCATCGATGTAGCGCGCTACGTGGATAAAACATTTGCTGGCGGACGCCTCTTTCCGTCGGAATTTGAGGGCCTGCAAAGAATCGTAATTTCTTACATCGAGGACAACGTTGAGAGCGTCACCTTCAAGCTCGTCGATCCATTTTACCTTCGCGATATCGAAGACCCGATCGAGCGGGCCATGATTCGAAGACACAAGGAACGCAAGTTCGGCCCAGGATGCGAAGAGCACTGGCTGCGACAGCACGACGCGTTGTTTAGCGAGGCCGAGCGCCTTCTCGAGCCTTTCGACATCAGCCTCGCCAGGCAATCATTTCTGTTTGGTGACGCTCCGATCTATAGTGATTTCGCGCTCTTCGGAGTACTCGGCAATATGACCTATCGCAACTACAACTCGCTTCCGACTTCGTTAGCCAACCTGCACGGCTGGTTCGAAAAGATGCGAACGTTCAAGTTCGACGCAGCGACAAATTAGCGTTCTCGATCGCCACTGCGAAAGTCTCCTCCGGACGGACATCGAAGCAGAATTCGGCAAGCAGCTGCGCGAGCACGTCGAGGTCGGCCAAGTCGATGACTTCGACCGGAGAATGCATGTAGCGGGTCGGCAAACCAATCGAGACAGTGGGGATGCCGCCACGTTGCACAAAGATGGCGTCGGCGTCGGTCCCCGAAAACCGTGGATTGAACCTCGTACTGGAGGGGTAGTCCTTTCGCGGTAGCGACTGAACGTAAGCGTTCAATCAAAACGGGATGGTTGGCACTGCCAATCCCAATCACCGGGCCACCTCCGAGCTTCACGTCACCATGCTTCGTCTTCGAGCATATCGGGATGTCGGTCGCATGGGCGACATCGACCACCACGGCCACATCAGGACGCACACTGTATCCCGCCATCGCAGCCCCATAACGTCCATTTTCTTCCTGCACGGTTGAAATCGCTATCACGCTTGCGTTCAGCCGCTGCCGCTCGTCTGCAAGATGACGTAAGGCTTCCGCCGCAGACCATGTCCCAATCCGATTATCGCACGCGCGCGCGGCGACTCTGCCACCGGCAAGCTTGAAGACGTTGGCATCCTTGGTCACCGCGTCTCCGATCTGCACCAGCTGCTCGGCTTCCTTCCGCGAGTGCACCCCGATGTCGATGAATACTTCATGAAATTCTGGCACCTTCTTCCGATCGTCGAATTCCTGCAGGTGGATCGCCAGATGGCCAGTCACCCCAGGAACTGGACCGCCTCGGCCATGCACAAAAACTCTCCGGCCACGCAGCATGGCGCGGTCAACACCTCCAATGCCTTTGAAGTACAAATATCCCTCTTCGCTGATATACGAGATCATCAGGCCGAGCTCGTCAGAATGCCCGACGATCGCGATCTTCGGAGATGCTCCGACGTTCAGTTCCGCGAAAACGTTGCCATATGTGTCGCTCTCGACTTTGTCAGCAAATTGCCCGGCGTACGACGCCCATAAGCTTTGACCACGAGTTTCAAAGCCGGATGGGGAAGGTGTTTCTAGCAGTGCTTGGAGGAAATCAAAGGACGCATCGCGCATAAGGGCGAAAATTCTTGTCGAAAAAAATCGACGGCAAAAGCCGGTATTTTGCATGACAGTACCTACAGATTGGGCGCTTCTGCATGCTAGAAAATAGGGGATTTCTTATCGCCAAAACACCTAAATGGCGTAGCGAAATGACTTTACTAAGGAGCGGTGGGCCACAACATCAAACCACAACATATTGTGGAACAATAAAAACTACATACAATATATAGATTTATATTGACTCAGAAGCTCAGGTCTCGCACTGTCTGTGAACCGTCGTAAAAGATGAAAGTGAGCAGGGAGAGAGAGGCTCGAGACCCCCCGCAAAAGAAGGAACTGAAACATGGCCAGCATTACAATCAGGCTCGGAGATCGCAACTTTGAACTGGATCGGCAAAAGGCGGAAGCGGCTTACGCCTCGAAGAGGGTAATTAACGGCCGGCAGACGATGTTTTTTAACATTCTGCCGCTGAAATACCAGTGGGCCTACGGGCTCTACAAGACGATGAAGGCGAACCATTGGGAGCCCGAAGACATTCAAATGCAGAAAGACTGCGAGCAATGGCGCGACCACCGCGGGATTGCCGATATCGAGCGCTGGATAATCAAGATGGGCATTGGCTACTTTTCGGCAGCGGAAGGTATTGTCGGCGACAACATTCTTCACGTCGTCCGGGAGGTTGTGACCGCGCCCGAGCTCAAGCTCGTGCTTGGACGTCATGCCCACGAGGAAAACATCCATGCTGACAGCCTCGTTTACATGATCAGCTCCTTGGGTATCAATCCGCACGAATGCGAGGCAATGTTCGAAGACATTGCCACCATCAAAGAAAAGACCGACTTTGTCGTGAACAATAGTCGCAGCCTGCGACGGGAGATCGATCTCACGAGAACCGATAACAAGCAGGCGCTGGCGAAGAATATCTTTCTTTTCGGCCAGTGCATGGAAGGCACGCAGTTTTATGGCCTTTTTGGAATGGTGCTGGCCCTCTACCGGCAGAACAAATTCCCCGGCATTGGGCAAATGTTTCGCTACACGCTGCGAGACGAATCAAATCACATTGAGCTTTTCCGCAAGCTCTTCATCGAGCTCGTCGACGAAAATCCCGATGTCTGGAGGGAGGATTTCCGCCAGGATCTGCGCGCCACGATGGCAGAGGCCGTCCGCCTGGAAAAGCAGTTCATCAAGGACTGTCTGCCTGTGCATGCCGTCGGACTCACCACAGAGGAATTTCTCGCCTACATTGATTACATCGGCGATCGCCGGCTGGAAGGCGTCGGCCTGCAGCCGCTCAATGGTCCGAGCTCGAATCCCCTGCCCTGGCTTGCCGAGCTGATGGACATGAAAAAAGAAGCCAATTTCTTTGAATCCAAAGTTACCGAATATCAAAAGAAGTCCTCGCTCGTCCCCGTATCGGATGACGAACTCTAGGCCTAAGCCATTTTGTCCAGATGCGCTTGAGCGATAGGAGTCGGTTCACATTCGGGCCACCAACCAGAACGTAGAGAATCTCATGCTGCGCCACATCCCACTCGCCGAAGATCTTGCGCTCAAGCGCCTGGTCACCACCCCCCTCGATCAAAAACCCGGCTTCGCCTGGCGAGATGCTCTCGGCGATCCCTCCATGGAGGCGGCGCTTCCTGAGGTGGTTGTCACGCGCGGCAAGGGAGATGAGCGCCAGTTCAATCTGGCTGATGTCGCCGACGAAATCGGCGCTGCTCTGACGGACCTTCTACTTTCCCGGCAGGAGAAGGATATTTTCAACGAGGAGAATCGAGCGTTCGTGGCGAACGTCGCCCACTCGGTGGCCACACGGCTCTTGGAGCACGTTCGCGAAGGGCACGGCCTGAAGCTGTCCGACTATGATCTTTCCTTGCTCATCGAAAAAGCCCTTATCGAGAATGACGCGCACGATGTCGCCAAGAGTCTCGTCTTCAAGCGCTCCGTCCGGGAGGTTGCCGACCTTGCCAACGAACTCGCGAGCGAGCGCCCGGCGCCGGCTCCGGTTGCGGTCCGCCTGATCCGCCGCAATGGCACGGTGGTTCCTTGGAACGAGAGCAAGATTGAAATCGCCTGCCGCAAGGCATTTCTCACGACAAAGGAGGATCCTGAAAGTGCGATCAAGATCGCTCGTGCGGTCGGTGCCCGCGTCCGCCGCGGCGAGAGTGCCTTCGTTCATATCGAGGACGTGCAGGACATGGTTCAAGAGGAGCTCATGCGGCAGGGATTCTACAAGGTCGCCGAGAGCTACATTCTCTACCGGGCTCAACGCACCCGCATGCGCGAGGAGGCGACTCAACCTGTGCCCGACGCCGAGCAGGAGTCACTCGTGGTCGTCCGGGGAAAGAATGGGCAGAGCGTGTTCTGGGACGGAAGCGAACTCAAACGTCGCATTCAATTTGCCACCATCGGGCTGGACCTCTGCTTCGATGAGCGCCGGGTCGAACGGGAACTTCGCCGCTCGATTGGCGCTGAAATCAGTGAGGAAGGCTTGCGCAGCACCATCATCCTGAACGCAAGATCGCTCATCGAAAAGGATGCGGACTTCGCCAAGTTCGCTGCACGCATTCTCCTCTCCTACATTTACGAGGAGGTCCTCGATTGGAGCATCATGCGCGACGGCATCGAAGGTCTCCGAGAAGCGCACCGCAAGGCCTTTAAAGCCTACTTGCGCCACGGGGTGGCCATCGAACGACTCAGCCCCAAGGTCCTTCAGTACGATATCGAGAAGCTCGCGGAGACTTTGGACCCTTCGGCGGATCTCGATTTCGAGTACCTCGGCATCCAAACTCTTTACGACCGCTATCTGATCGTTGATAAGACCCGCCAGCCAATCCGCCGGATTGAGACCCCTCAGTTCTTCTGGATGCGCGTCGCCATGGGGCTATTTATTCAAGAGGAGAAGGATCGTGAAGAATGGGTAGCTCGCCTCTACAATCTCTACAAATCGCGCCGCTTCTGCTCGAGCACACCTACGCTCTTCAATTCCGGCACACCGCATAGCCAGCTGTCGAGCTGCTACCTCTATAAGGTTGATGACAATATCGAGAGCATCATGCTCCGCGGAATCGCCGAAAACGCGTTCCTTTCCAAATGGGCAGGAGGACTCGGCGGATCGTGGACGTCGGTCCGTGGGACCGGGAGCTACATCAAGGGGACCAATGGAGAAAGCCAAGGGGTTATCCCCTTTCTCAAGCTGCACAATGACCAACTAGTGGCCGTCAATCAGGGAGGAAAACGCCGCGGCTCCGGCTGTGCCTACCTGGAAACCTGGCACAACGATATCGAGGATTTCCTCAAGCTGCGGATCAATACTGGCGATGAACGGCGCCGCACCCACGACCTCAATACGGCCAACTGGGTGCCCGATCTTTTCATGAAGCGAATGGAGGCACGCGAACAGTGGACACTGTTCCGCGCAAACGAGGTCCCGGACCTGCATGATGCCTACGGCCGTAAGTTTGAGGAGCGCTACCTCCATTACGAACGTCTCGCCAAGGAGGGCAAAATCTACGGACGTCCGATCCCTGCCATTGATCTCTGGAAGGAGATGCTCAAGGCTCTCTTCGAGACCGGCCATCCATGGCTGACGTTCAAGGATCCCTGCAACTTGCGCTCGCCGCAAGACCATGTCGGAGTGATCCACTCGTCGAATCTTTGCACCGAGGTCACTCTTAACAGCAGCGAAGAAGAGACAGCTGTTTGCAATCTTGGTTCTGTTATTCTCGATACGCACATCAGAAACGACGGCTCGCTCGATTTTGAAACTCTTCGAGAAACAATCACCGTCGCGGTGAGAGCGCTCGATAACGTCATCGACATCAACTTCTACCCGACCGAAGCGGCCAGACGAGCCAACATGCGTCACCGGCCCGTCGGCTTGGGCGTTATGGGTCTGCAGAACGCTCTCTTTAAGAAGGGCATCGGTTTTGCCGATCCCGAGGCGATCGAGTTCAATGACGAATTCATGGAGGCGGTCGCTTACTGTGCCTACAGTGCCTCCAGCGAATTGGCCGCCGAGCGCGGGACCTACTCGAGCTACCGCGGGTCCAAATGGGATCGCGGTTTGCTTCCTCAGGATACCATCGAGATCCTCGAAAAGGAACGCGGGATCAAGATCGATGTGCCGCGCGGAGGCCGGCTCGATTGGAATCCGGTTCGGGACAAGATCAGGAAACATGGCATGCGCAACTCCAACGTCCTCGCCATCGCTCCCACCGCCACCATCTCGAATATCACGGGCACGACGCCCTGCATCGAGCCGAACTACAAGAACCTTTACGTCAAATCGAATTTGTCCGGAGATTTCATTGTTCTCAATCGCGAGCTAGTCCTCGACCTGAAGAAGGAGGGACTCTGGAACGAGGAAATGGTCGATCAGCTGAAGTACTTCGATGGCGAGCTCAAGGATATCGAATCGATTCCCGAACATCTCAAGCGAAAGCATGCCACCGTGTTTTCGGTGGGATATGACGCTATCATTGATGCTGCCGGCCGCAGGCAGAAGTGGATCGATCAGTCGCAATCCGTGAACCTTTTCCTGGCGCAGCCTGATATGAAAACTCTGAGCCACATGTATCGTCGTGCCTGGCATGTCGGCCTCAAGACAACTTACTATCTGCGGACGCTCCAAGCCTCCAACATCGAAAAATCCACGATCTCAGTGAAAAAGGAAATCAGTGGTATCGCTGGGGGCAAGCGTGAGTATTCCCCCGAGGAGCAGCTGGCCTGTTCGATCGAAGCCAGGCGCAACGGCGCCGAGTGCGAGGCCTGCCAGTAGTAGCGGACAATTTTGCAGCGACGGTATCCGCGGTCGAGACTTTGTAGCGGCGATCTCCTCATCGTCGCGGGCGTCCCCGGCCGGTGGGTCCACCTAGGCGCGCCCGGGCGGGGACACCGGCGCTACAGCAGAAACGGTGATCGTTTCCGAAAGATGCCTACTTTAAAGGGGGAATTTCGGTGCATACAATTCTCCGGCCAATTCGACCACCCGCGCCCAGGCGGCCTCACACTCAGTCACGGTGCGACGCAGCTCTGGTGCCGTCTGACCAGGTTGCGCCAAGAGCGCCCGCATTTGCTCGACGTGCGCCTGCGGTGCGATTTTGAACTTGGCGATCATCTCCATCGCATTCTTGTC
>DATDKN010000357.1:0-3344 GCA_036519995.1 Terrimicrobium sp.
ACCGGTCGGCGATCTCGAGTCGAGCGGGCAAGCTAATGGGAGTTGGCTTTGAGGTCAACCGTCCAGCGCCGAGCCCCTTCGGCCGTCCTTGCTTAACCTCGGTACGAAACTTGCTTCGTAAAAGGGGCATGCTATCCGATCGGTGTGAGGCGGTGAACCGGGCCGGTCATCTGGCGCTTGTGTTCTCCTCGTTAAAGGCGCTCGGGCTGACCGATCGCCACCTTTTCAGTGACATCATGCGTGGTGTGCTGTTGGCGAATTCGCGCCTGCTTGGGGTGTGGACAGTTTGGGAGCCGAATGCACTGGACGGCCGCGACCGGTTATATGTCGGCACACCCGGCCATGACATGAGCGGACGGTTTGTTCCCTTTTGGCATCGCTACGGCGGGCAAGTTCGACTTGAGGCGAACATTGACTATGACAAGCCGGAATCCGAATGGTATTTCGCACCTACACGGCGAAGAGCGGAAGTCGTCATCGATCCGTACGAGTACTCAGTCGCGGGAAAAACCCTGTTCATTTCAAGCAGTGCAGCTCCAATTTTCCATCGAGGCAAGTGCGCGGGAGTGGTCGGATTTGACATCGATATGAATTGGCTGTTCGAGGCTGCGGACGAGCCGGGCCTTCTCGAATCGATCGAAACCGTTCTTGGCCGAGGCCATATTCTCCTGAACGAAAATGGAGAGGTGCGATACTGGAGTGAATCAACGAGGCGTTTGATCTCTCGGTATATGAAGAGCAAGGTGGAATCGGTTCGCCGGTTGCCGAGACCTCTCCATGATCTCGTCATCGAGCGGCTGCGTGGACAGTCGATAGCGCAGAATCGGAAATTTCCGCCGCGATGGAGTTTCGTCAGCGGAGTCCGTAAGCTAACGGTGCGCTTTGGCCGCCGTCCACATGCGGGCTGTTTTCTGTTACTTGTGGACGAAGAGACTAGGGACGAGCGTTCCTTTTTCCAGGATCATCTCAGCCCGCGCGAGCAACAAGTCGCCGAATGGGTTGGCGAGGGGAAATCGAACGAAGAAATCGCTATCATCCTTGGGATCAGCGCTCACACAGTGAAGAACCACCTCGACAAGATCTTCCGGAAGTTGGGAGTGGAAAACAGATGTGCTGCTGCCGTGGCCATTCAGAGGCGGCACGCAAATTAGGAAATCCTTCCTATTGCGGGGGAATACGCTATTCCTGCAAATTCTCCGTCCATGGAGGCCTCGCAAGATCCCCGTGTGGAGTTCAACCTGGAAGTTTCGGCCATCAGGTTGAATCGCGGGATTTCGATGCGAACGGCCTCGATGAATTGTCGGACGGTACCGCAGCTGCGACTACGATTAGCTAGCTGCGACAGGACTTTATGAGGAACAAAAGGGTCCTGTTTATACAGCACAGCGAGGTCGACCGACCTGGTCTTCTTGGCGAAACGCTCGCCGAAATTGGTCTTCCCCTCGATGTCATTCGACCGGATCTCGGCCAACCAGTTCCCCAAGCACTCGATAGCTTTGCGGGCTTGGTTATGGGCGGGGGTCCACAGGGCGCATACGAGCAGGAAAGGTATCCCTATCTCTCAAGCGAATGCGCACTCGTCCGCCACGCCGCACGGGTTGGAAAACCTGTCCTCGGCTTGTGCCTGGGAGCCCAGCTCATGGCTCTCGCTCTGGGAGCACGAGTGCAACCCGGTAAGCCTGAAGTGGGTTTTTTTGAGGTCACGCTCGATCCAATCTCGCGCTACGATCCGCTTTGGCGAGGAATCCCTGCGAGGTTTATCGCCACACATTCGCACGGCGACGCTTTTGATATTCCACCCGGCGGTATGCGTCTTGGGTCTTCCGCCCTCACCCCGAACCAGCTTTTCCGCTACGGCCACGCACTTTATGGGCTCCAATTCCATTTGGAAATGACCTCCGACCTTTTAGGAGTGGCAATAACGAGAGCCTGTGGGACGCTTCTGCAATCCGGCATCGACGCCGATATCATCACGCGACAGGGTCAAGAGTGCCTGCCGTTGTTGCGCGAAACCGCTTCGACCGTTTTCACTCGTTGGTCGGAGATGCTGTGCTGAGCGGGTGCGCCGGGGTGCGCGCCGTCTCTATCGGCTCGTCAACTCCTGCGCATGTCGTAAATCATGCACCCTCCAGGGTGATGTTGCCTTTTTGAGCACAGACAAGCGCCGCGCACACCTTAGCAGGCTGAGGAAGCCGGCTGCTGATTCGATGGCATGGCAAATGCTTGCTGTTTCCTATTCCGGTTAAGCAATCTTCATCCTCTCGCTTCCGCCTATGAATTTGTTAAAGAAAGCCCTTTCTGTCCTGCTGGCTGGCATTGCTCTGGCCTCATTTTCGTCGAGTTCGGCGCCCGCGGAACCGTTGAAAATCGGCTATAGTGATTGGCCGGGTTTTACCATCTTTGAGGTCGCCAAGCAAAAGGAATGGTTCCAGGAGGCCGGCATAGATGTAGATCTGGTTTGGTTTGACTACCTGCCTTCGCTTGATGCCTTTGCAGCGGGCAAAGTCGATGCGGTGACAGTTGTCGCGACCGACGCCCTCGTCAATGGTGCGAACGGCGCCAAGAGCAAGATCATCGCACTTCTGGACTATAGCGACGGCAGCGACATGATCATTGGCAAGCCGGGAATCGAATCGATCAAGGATCTGAAAGGTCAGAAGGTCGGAATAGAGGCGACTTTGGTCGAACACCTGCTCCTGCTGGAAGCACTCAAACAAAATGACATGTCCCAATCGGACGTCGAGATCGTTAATACCGCGACCAATGAAACTCCGCAAACGCTCGCCTCGGGCAAGGTAGCTGCGGTAGGCGCTTGGTATCCGGTTTCCAGCCAGGCCCTCAAGCAGGTTCCCGGATCAAAGAAGCTTTTTACGAGCGCTGACGCAAAGGGGCTCATCTATGACGTGCTCGCCGTCAATCCGGTAAGTTTTTCCCAGCGCAAGGACGATTGGATCAAGGTAGTTCAAATATTTTACAAATGCGTTGACTTTATCAACGATCCGGCGACACGCGAGGAGGCGGTCAAGATCATGGCAGCAAGGGCAGGCGCTGATCCGGACGAATACGAAAAGAATGTCCCTGGCACCCATTTTCTCTCTCTCGCCGAAGCGAAAGCAGCTTTTAAGAAGGGCAATGGCTTCGATTCCATCTACGGATCGATGGCAATTGGCAATCAATTCAATTTGGAAAATAAAGTCTACCAAGAGTCACAGAATCCTTCGAGTTACCTCGTGCCGAGTATCGTCCAAGGCCTGTAAGGCGAACGACAGCCCAAGAGCGTGGCGCATCGAGATTGGCTCGGGCTGAAAGGCGATTTGCCAGAACGGCTGCGGCTGGCGTTGACC
>DATDKN010000358.1:0-11518 GCA_036519995.1 Terrimicrobium sp.
TATTCACTCTCTCTGTCTGGTACTTTTAGGTGCCCATGCCGAGCCTCAGCCACTGATCCAATTTCTTGCTCAAAACCCCAGCCTAGAGGACCGGATCCTATTGATTGGCACGGCGCTGGTGATTGCACCAGTGGCAGAGGAATTGATCTTCAGAGGCTATGTCTTTGGAGTGCTTTGTCGCTACACCGGTAAATGGTGGGCTTTACTGATCAGTGCCCTGATATTTGCCGCAATCCATGCGCATATCCCCTCCCTCGCCGGCCTCTTCGCTCTCGCCATCACGCTGACGTTGGTTTACGAAGGAACCGGGTCTCTTTGGGCTGCCATTCTCATGCATTCGCTCTTTAATGCGATCACAGTCGTCTTCACGCTCGCATGGCCAGATCTGGTGAAATGAGGCTTCGGGATCTCGGGGAAGATCGGCTTCTCGAGATCCTTCTTCCTAACCTTCCCGTTGGACGAGATACAGTCGTCGGAACCGGCGACGATTGTGCTGTCGTGAAAGCGCCAGGAAATGGGATGATGCTTCTCCTGAAGACCGATTGTATTGTCGAGGGGGTTCATTATTACGCCAACGAGGAACCCACCCGAGTGGGCTGGAAGGCACTCTGCCGAACTCTGAGCGACGTGGCCGCGATGGGCGGGGAGCCACTCCATGCGCTGATTACCGTCTTCTCTCCGGAGGATCGTCGCGTGGCCTACTGGAAATCGCTATACAGGGGTCTTTCCAAGGCAGCCAAGCGCTTTGGAGTTGGGATCATCGGAGGCGAGACTTCCCGGTCTCGATGCGCCGCGATATCCGTCGCGATGGTCGGCCGCGTCAGGGCTGATCATTTGGTAACAAGGTCGGGCGGCCGACCGAAGGACATCCTCTGCGTCACGGGCACGCTTGGCGGTTCGCTTGCCGGACGGCACCTGGACTTTGTCCCGCGCGTCACCGAAGGCCGCTGGCTCGGCAAAGGGAGATACGCACGGGCGATGATGGATCTAAGCGATGGCTTGGCTGCAGACCTCCCGCGACTGGCGGCGGCAAGCAATTGCAGCTTCAGGGTCGACGTCAATGCGGTGCCAAAGGCACGTGGGTGCGACTCCAGGAGAGCCGTCTCCGACGGAGAGGACTATGAATTGCTCATCGCGGTCTCACCACGAATGATCGAATCGTTGCGCCGCCGCTGGAGGAAAATTTTTCCCAAGCTCAAGTTGACAACGATTGGCGAACTTACCGACCCGGGAACGCCCCCTGTCGGCCTACCGCGCGGGTTCGACCATTTTTTGGCTAGCGAGAACCCACACGGCCAGGCCAGCTAAGAGAATGTTGCAAGACGTAGGCCTCAACGAAAGGACATCTCGGCGGGGAAGCCCGGGAAAGGAGGATTTCCTTCGCACAAACGCGGAATGATTCGCTTTAAATATCAGCCGCCCGGCACGCCGCCAGCAACGCTAGTGCCGCATACGCCTAAGGCAGGCCCGTCGGTTATTACGCTCATTCAGTATGACAGCGAGAAAATCTTCGAATCGCAGATCGATACCTTCGAAGACTTGATCGAGCGATTTGATCCATCGATGACGAATTGGATAAACGTGGATGGCCTTCACGATGTGGCGCTTCTTCGAAAGTTGGGAGAACGTTTCAATATCCATCCCCTCGCCTTGGAGGATGTTCTCAACACGACCCAGCGACCAAAAGTAGAAAACTACACTAACCATCTCTTCATCGTCAGTGACATGATCTACGAGGAGAATGGGAAAATAGTCCTGGAACAGTTAAGCATCTTCCTGGGAAAATCTTTCGTTCTGACGATTCAAGAGGAGAGTGAGCGTGACGTTTTCGAACAAGTTCGCGCTCGCTTGCGAGTGGGCCGCGGCTACGCACGTAAGATGAAGGCTGATTATCTTGCCTACGCGTTGCTCGACGCCACCGTGGATCAATTTTACCCAATCTTAGAGTCGCTCGGTGGCGCCATCGAGTCTCTCGAGGAAGAATTGCTGGCCAAGCCCTCGCGGGATACCCTGCGTCGCCTCTACCAACAGAAGCGCGTTTTGCTCCAGCTTCGCCGAACCGCGTGGCCGCAGCGGGAAATTTTCAATACGGTTATCCGCGACGATTCAGGACTGATCGAAAAAGAGACTCAGGTTTTCCTCCGAGATTGTTACGATCACATTTCGCACGTCATCGACATTCTCGAAAGCTTTCGCGACTTTTCCACAGGTCTCATGGACCTCTATCTGTCCAGTCTCGGTTTTCGCACCAATGAAGTGGTCCGCGTTTTAACAGTCATCTCGAGCATCTTTATTCCATTGACGTTTTTGGCCGGCGTTTACGGCATGAATTTCAACACAGAATACCGGTGGAACATGCCCGAGTTGAACTGGCCTCTCGGTTATTTGCTCTGCCTTGGAGCCATGGCGTCGATTGCCATAGGCATGGTAATCTTTTTTAAGCGTAAGAAGTGGCTGTAAAATCGATCTTGATTCTGACAGCAGGTTTTGGCGAAGGCCATAACGCCGCGGCTCGCAATCTGGAGGAAGCCATCGCGGCTGCATCACCTGACACACCGTGCGTCGTCCACGACGTATTTCGCGACGCCTACGGGCGGCTCACCCGAATCGTGGAAAACGGTTACGTCGCGATTATCAATCACCTTCCTTCGCTCTGGCAAACCGCGTTCGAGCTATTCGACCGCACACGCCTGGTCGAACAGCACATCAGCTGGTATGGAGCTGCGGCTCGTCGCTTGACCCGGCTGATCGACGAACGCCAGCCTTCAGTCATCGTCTCCACATATCCGGGGTGTAATCACCTTCTTGATCACCTTTTCCGGAAGAGGCTCAAACGTCCGTTCACATTGGTGACAATCGTCACTGATTCGCTGACCATCAACTCGGTCTGGCACCGCGCGCACAGCGACTTCTTCCTGGTGGCGAACGATCTAACCGCCGAGGTCCTCGCGAACGCAGGCGTTCCTATCCAAAAAATACGGATCTTCGGTTTTCCAGTTCCTCGGATATTTGCCAGCTTCAATGGAACGCGCTCGGTGCCACCGCCCGATGGACGCTGGCGTGTCCTGTATGCTATCAACTCCGGTCGCCACCTAGCGGCCGAGATTACACGACGTCTGCTCGCCCTTGAAGAGGTCAGCCTCACGGTCACCGTTGGGCGCGATCACAATCTCGCCCGCCAACTGACGCTCGTCGCGACCGAAAATCGTGGGAGACTCGACATCCGCGGCTGGACGCCAGAAATGCCTCAGCTGATGGCGGAAAGCCACCTTCTCATCAGCAAGGCAGGCGGCGCCACCGTCCAGGAAACCCTCGCGGCCAGAACCCCTATGATCATCACGCAGGTTGTCCCTGGGCAGGAGGAAGGCAATGCCCGGCTAGTTATCGAAAAAGAGGCGGGAGCGCTGGCGACAACGCCACTGGAAATCTCCGCCACGACACGTCGAGCGTTTGCCAATGGCGCTCAAGAGCTGCTTAGATGGCAGCGTGCAGCCGCCTCGCTCGCTCGACCCGATGCGGCCGATGAAACCGCCCGGTTTGTCCTCAGCCTGATCTAACTAGATCGAGGTGACTTCACGTTTCACAATATCGGTCCCCGGCGTCTCCCAATCCCGGGACTATGTAGGCGCGTTCGTTGAGTTTTTCGTCGAGAGCTGCGAGAAAGATGGGGACTTCAGGATGCTGTCTTTTGAAATGTTCCGTTCCCGTGACGCAGCCAAGTAAGGCTATCAGGCGAAGACGTCTGGCTCCCTCGGCCTTGAGCTTGGCTGCGGCATCTGCGGCGCTGTTCCCCGTGGCCAGCATCGGGTCAACCAGGAAGACGTCAGAATCCGCGAGATCAAGTGGTGCTTTGAAGTAGTAGCTCATCGGTTCAAACGTCGTCTCATTCCTGTAAGTGCCCACATGGCCGAGCCTTGCCTCCGGAACGACTTCCAACATTGCTTCGGCCATTCCAAGACCGGCCCGCAGAATGGGGACAACAGTTAACCTTTTGGAAAGTTTGTGTCCTTTGCATCGTTCGAGCGGCGTCTCGATGTCGATCTCCGCGACTTCGAGATCACGCGTGGCCTCAAAAGCCAGTAGAGCAGTCAACTCGTGCAGCGTCCTCCGGAAAAGCTCAGTCGGAGTTTCCTTGTTCCGCAAAATCGTCACCTTTGACTTGATGAGAGGATGATCGACGATAGTGCAGCCGGCTAACCTACGCTCCAACATGTCACGGAGAATACATGATCGTCCCAAGGAGGACAGGACACAGTCGATTACTGATCGAACCGCACGCGAGCGCCCTCGCTCCGCTGCGCCTAACCGTGGCGGATGCACCTGACGCGTGACATGCGCCGATTTTTTCAGACACTCTTCGGAAAAACGATGAAGACAAAAGTAAAATGGGGAGTTCTGGGCGTGGCGGAGATCGCCATCAGAAAGGTTATCCCAGCGATGCAACGGGGCGAGTGCTCGGAAGTCGTCGCGATCGCGTCGAGAGATTTGGAGCGTGCGAAATCAGCGGCCACGAAGCTCGGAATTTCGAAGTCCTATGGATCCTATGAGGAGCTCTTAGCCGATCCTGACATCGAAGCCGTCTATAATCCCCTTCCCAATCACCTTCACGTTCCCTGGTCAGTCAAAGCCATGGAGGCAGGCAAACATGTGCTTTGCGAAAAGCCCATTAGCCTGACCGTCGACGAGGCAAAAGAGCTGCTCGAAGCCCGGAATCGAACCGGTATGAAGATCGCGGAAGCCTTCATGGTGCGAACCCACCCGCAATGGGTAAAGGTCTTCGAGCTGATCGCTGCCGGCAGGCTCGGCGCTGTCCGCTCGATCATCGGTTACTTCAGCTACTTTAACCGGGATGCGAAGAACATCCGCAACATTCTCGCCTACGGCGGAGGAGCCCTCATGGACATCGGGTGCTACCTTATATATACCTCGCGATTGGCATTTGCCGCCGAGCCCACACGCGTTTGCGGTCTCCTCGAATTTGACCGGGATACTGGAACCGACGTGTTGAGTTCCGCCATGCTCGACTTCCCAGTCGGCCAGTCGGTATTCACCTGCAGCACGCAAGTGGTCCCGTATCAACGCGTCCAGATCCTGGGGACCGAACGAAGAATCGAAGTAGAAATACCCTTCAATGCTCCGCCGGATAAACCCTGCCGAATTTTCGTGGATGACGGTTCCGATTTCTCAGGTCGCAGTGCAGAGATTTTGAAGTTCCCCATTTGCGACCAATACACCATCCAGGGAGATTCGTTTTCGAGGAGCATTCGTGAAGGCGCTGAACTTTCGGTCTCCCTGGAAGGCTCGATTCGAAACATGGCTGTCATCGAAGCCGTCCTTCGCTCAGCCAAATCCAACCAATGGGAAACTCCAGCGGTTTAATCGTGACGCGCTTGCCCGCTAAACCCGGACGGGTCGCTGCTCTTCGTCAGATTTGAAACAGGCATCCAGGATCTTCTGGATCTCGGCGCCCCGGGAGAAGTCCGGCTGATCTTGCTTGCCTGTGAGAATCGAATCGACAAACCGCTTATACATGGTGGGAACGGGCGCGGTGGTCACGTCTTTCCAAAGACCTTTGTCCAGGTCCTTGCCGACGCTGATACGATATCCGCGGGTCGTCCGTTCGGAATCGATTTCCACAGAGCCCTTGGTGCCGGAGATCTTGAGGTAAAGGCGATTGATGTGACCGCCGGCCCAGCGAGTCGTATGAATGGTGCCAAGCGCTCCATTCTTAAATTCGATGCTTAGGACGGCGGAGTCGTTCGCATCGAGCACATACTCACCGACCCGGTCGCGGGGAGCTTTTCGGAACGCTTTCAGCCGGCAATACACCGAAGAAATATGCCCAACCGGATAGGTTGCGAAGTCGATAATGTGCACACCGACATCGCCGAGGGCCCCCTTGCTTCCATGCAATGTGGATAGACGCCAAAGCCATGTCGGGGTCGTGCGCCAGTCGCCCCAGATCTTACTCGGCAGCCACGATTGAAGATAGCTCGCCTCGACATGCCGCATCTCACCCAGCCCGCCTCGCTGCAGCAGAGCCGCAACTCCCTGAATGCATGACCAGTCGCGGTAGGAGAGATTGATCATATTGATGAGACCGCTCTGGTTGGCGACGGCTACCATGCGCCGAGCGTCGGCGTAGTTGAGCGCCAGCGGCTTTTCACAAAGGACGTGCTTCCCAGCTTGCAAGCACTTGATCGAAAGTGCCGCGTGGAAAGCGTCCGGAGTGACGTTGCTAACCGCGTCGATATCGGCACGAGCAAGCACATCTTCCAGGCTGGTGTAAGCTGCGGGAATTCCGTGCTGCTTACAGAAAGCGTCGGCACGAGCCTGGTCCACATCCACTGCAGCCAAAATCTGGCAATTGGCGACCTCTCGAAATCTCTCGGCGTGAAAGTCAGCCATGCGTCCTGTGCCGAGAAGGGCAAGACGGACAACTCTTTTCGTTTTGCTCATGACAAGAATAATTCGAATTACCGGTAGCCAACGGTTGAACGCAAGTGCGCGTCTGCATCCTGCGGGAGCTGCTCAAGCGGAGGAGAGTTTGGACAGGCGTCAGGAATTCGGACGGTAGGTCGAGCCCAGTGCACAGCATTGATGATGATGCGCTGGACCTCCGGAATATAGTAGGTTGGATAGGTTTCATGGCCCGGACGGAAGTAGAAGATGCGACCGTTACCGCGGGACCAGGTGCATCCGCTGCGAAATACCTCCCCACCGGTGAACCACGAGATAAAAATCAGCTCATCGGGAGCGGGGATGCCAAATGGCTCACCGTACATTTCCTCGGCAGGAACCTCGAAATATTCGCCAATCCCTTGCGCGATCGGATGAGCGGGCATCACATTCCAAACGCGTTCCTTGTCATTAGCCTCACGCCACTTGAGCGAACAGGTAGTGCCCATGAGGGCTTTGAAGAGTTTGGCGTAGTGACCAGAGTGCAGAACGATAAGACCCATTCCTTCAAGGACGCGCTCTTTGGCGCGTTCGACAATCTCGTCCTCAACGTCCGCATGTGCCATATGCCCCCACCACAGGAGGACATCCGTCTGATCAAGAACGGCCTCGCTGAGACCGTGCTCCGGCTCGTCGAGGGTCGCCGTGCGCACCTCAAAACTGGATTCCTTCCGAAGGAACGCTGCGATCGCCTCGTGCATGCCTTGAGGATAGATCGCGGCAACCTGGGCACTCTTTTTTTCGTGGCGAAACTCGCCCCAAACGGTAACGTTAAACGAAGTAGACATACGAATTTTCCGCTTCAACTATCTCAGGTTCTCTCCCCACGGCAACGGCGACAAGTTGCATTTGTCTGCGATTAGTAGTAAAAATCCGACCTTGTGCTGGCGATTGCGCGAGATCTCGAACGGGTGCTCTCTTCGCTTCGGTCCGGGCAATTGAAGATCCGCATCGCCAAGCAGACCGGGCTTTTTCAGCGCAAGCGAGGTTGTTTCTTTCACACCACTCCGGAGTTGTTTATTCAGACCGGCGGCGCCACAGACTTCGAGTGCCCGGGTGAAGTTTTCCGGGTTCGTAGTCGCGAAGTTTGCGTGATGCCGAGCGGGGTCCCTCATGCTGAGACGCCGGTGAATCTGAGAACTCCCTACGGGGTTTTAGTGTGTATGCATGCGCGAGACGGATTTATTATCCAGCGCGCGGCGGCAACCCCACAACACGAGATCGTCGCGGTGAGTACCGAGCATCTTTCCAGTCCGCGCGGTCGAGCGGGATTCCGATATCTAGACGAAATGCCATCAGGATCAATGGTCCCCGACAACTACCGATGGACCTTCGAACAAAGCTTGCTGGAGGCTTTTCTGATTACCTTGCTTAGCGAGTTAAACCGGCCCGCCGCCGGGGATGCTTCCCGCTCGCCATTGGTTATCGAGGCCGAGAAACTTGCACGCACCTTGCTTCCCGACCCCGAGCTGTCGGTGGCACGTCTGGCACGTTCGCTGGGATGCTCTGCCGACTATCTGTCTCGGCGTTTCCACGAAGAGCGCGGCATGACCCTGACAGCCTGGATCACCCGCGAGCGGATGGACATAGCAAAGGATCTGCTGGCCGACCCACAACGCAATGTCGCCGAGATTTGCTGGGCCTGCGGCTTCAACGCGCCTTCATATTTCATTCGCGTTTTCCGACAGCACACCGGCACCACGCCACGCGCGTTCCGGATGACAGGAATTTAACCGAATCGAAAATCTCAGGTTCGCTGGCATTAGCGTGTCGCCGATTGCTCAGGCAGTTTGCGGCTCCAGTGAAGCGCCAATCGCCAACAACCGGACTTACGAGTCGCGCTGCGAGCGAGCCAGGAATCGCTTGAGTCTTTGTTCTTCCATGTCGAAATCATGTTCGATGCGCCTGCGCACTTCTTCTGAAATCTCGCCGCTCCGGCGCATTCTGGCGAGGCGATGGCGCGCATGATCCATCAGCTTCGGGAGGAGATCTCCGTCGCGGTTGCCGGCGTAGCGATTGATTTCCTTCGGCAGAGCGAGCCGGTCTTTCAACATTCGCAGACGGTCCTGGTAATGCATTTTCCAACGTTCGAGCGACTCGCGATACTCCGGCATCGGCTCGTTCTTGATCAGGTCATCGACTTCTTTAATGAGTTCCTGGAGCAGGGAGACACGCGCCTTGCTTTCGCTCTGGAAATCCCAGTTCGGTTCCTCGACCTTCAGCTTGCGGGCAATCCACGGCAAAGTAAGGCCTTGAACGACCAGAGTGACAAAGATGACGCAAAAGGTCAGGAACAAGATGATATGGCGATGGGGAAACGCCTCACCGGTCAATGTCACCAATGGCAAGGCAAGCGCTGCTGCCATCGAGACCACCCCACGCATGCCGGCCCATGAGGCCACGACTAGCGCGCCAACAGGTAAATGATTCCGTCCACCCCGCCGCAGAAAATATCTCTCGAAGAAGACCATCGGAAAGATCCAAATAAATCGCACGGCGACGACGACGAAGGAAATTGCCGCTCCAACAAAGATCATCTGACCGACAGGCATTCTCATCTCGCGCACAATCGTCGGAAATTGCAGACCAATGAGAATGAAGACGAGCCCGTTGAGAAGATAGTCCAGGAGTTTCCAAATGCTTTCCCGCTGCAACCGGCTCTCGGGACCGAGCGCCTCCCATGATCGATGCCCAATGTACAATCCGGTCGTCACCACGGCGAGAACTCCGGAGAAGCCCAGTCGCTCAGCAGGCAAATAGGAGATATAAGGCGTCAAAAGGGTAAGTGTCACCGCCACTGAAGGATCACGCAAGTGACGGTGGAGATACGCAGCACTCATACCCACCAACAGACCGAAGAGAGACCCTCCGAACGACATCCAAACAAAATCAGCCGTCGCATCCGCAATCGAGAACGAGCCCGTGACGACAGCCGCGACGGCAAATTGATACGCCACCAACCCACTGGCGTCGTTGACAAGGCTCTCGCCCTCCAGCACGGCCGACAAACGCTTCGGGATGCGTAGATTTTTCAAGACCGTCGTCGCGGCGACAGCGTCTGGAGGCGATACAATTGCGCCGAGCACGAAAGCCGGCGCAAGCGCCAGACCCGGAATTAGCCAATGAGCGGCGTAGGCGACGCAAACGATCGTGGCAAAGACAAGGCCGATAGCCAGAGCTAAAATCGGAAGGAAATTCGAACGAAAGTCTTCCCATGGAAAATTCCACGCTGCCGAGAAAAGTAACGGCGGCAGGAAAATCAGGAAGACGACTTCGGGATCGAGCCTTACCTCGGGCAGTCGCGGCAGCAGGGCTATCAACAGGCCAGCTATGACAAGGAGAATGGGAAATGGGAACTTCACCCGCTCGGCCACGACTGCCAGGACGCTAATGATCCCGAGCAGAATGAGAACGGTGTGGATTTTCTCGATCATCAAGTCCCCAAGAATGTTGGAAGGGGCGCCGAGGTCAATCTGTGGCAAAATCGCAAGGCGTCAAAGCCCTTGCGCTCCGCTCGCCGCAATGCATTAGATGTGTTTCATGGTTTCTGTCGAGCATACCGATCCGGTGAATGCCCGGATTCTCTCTGTTTCCGAGGACAAGATCGCCGGCTTCGTCCGCGATCCCTTTGCGACGATCGCTCGCCAGGCTGGACTGCCCCTCGACGTCGTGCTCAGCAGGATTCGCAAGATGCTCGAAGCCGGAACGATTCGACGGGTGCGCCAAACGTTGCTCGCCACAAACCTTGCTTCCGGCGCGCTAGTGGCCTGGAAGGTTCCGCCTGAACGACTCGACGCCGCCTTCGATTTCATGTTTCAGGAGGATCCATATTCCGGCCATGTAGTCATTCGATCGACGGACGCGAAAATTCCAGGCGGCGCCTACAAACTTTGGACGACCTTGAAAGTACCCGCAGGATTCTCCCTCGAAGCACATTGCCAAGCGCTGTGTTGCCGAACAGGAGCAGAAGCATTCCGGCTCATGCCGGCAAAAGGCATCTTCGCTCTGGGAGTGGGTCACGTCAGGCGCAAGACGATTCACCCCGGCGATAAGGCTTCTGGGCCAGCAAAGATGCACGTCGTTGAGACGATTACCTTAAGCGAGCACGAGTGGCGCATCTTGACCGCTCTGAAGCGAGAGTTTGCGCCCGATGAAATCCGGGAGCCGGTTTGGGAGTTACGCGCCGCCGAAGCAGGTGTGTCACTCCAAGAGTTTCTCTCCGTCGCCGAATCGCTCGCCGCCCGCAAGCTCATCGGCAGGTTTTCCACCTTTTTGGAGCACGTGAAGCCCAGCCAGAGCGGAATGCGAGTTACCCGGTTTAATGCCCTCTTTCACTGGGCAGTCCCGCGAAATCGAGAGATTGAGGCCGGCGGAGAAATTGGCCGTCACGAGATTCTCACCCATTGTTATTGGCGCGAAGCGGGGCCTGAATTCAACAACGTCAACATAATGGGCGTAGCACATGGAACAGAAAAAGAGCGCCTGCTCGAACACAAGGAAGCCATCGACCACCACCTCAAATCGATGGGCATGCCTGTCGCCTATACCAACGTCTTTTGGGGCGGACGAAGCGAAATCAAGCCATCGGAAATTTCGCCCTTTGCCTATCGCGACTGGCTCAAGGCCCTCCAGCAGGACATTGCCGCCTACTCTTAAGTTTCAGCGGTCAACCGCGCACGAAGGTCCGCCCGACTAATCTTTCCGCGAGCATTAAGCGGGATTTCCTCGAAGAAAAACCATCGTCTGGGCACCTGCCAGGCTGCCAGATTGCTAGCACAAAGCCTCCGCAATTCCGCCTCGGTCACCGCTCCTTGTATACAGGCGACCACTTCCTCTCCTCGCGTGCTGGCGGCCAAGCCAAGCACCACCGCCTCGCGCACGTTCGGAGACATTTTCAGCACTCTCTCCACCTCGCAGGGATTCAGTTTCCGCCCGGCGACATTTATCAGTTCAGAGGTTCGTCCGACGAGGACGAATCCGTCTCCGCTCCTTTTCAGCAGATCGGCAGGGCGAAAGGCCCCCTCGGCGAAGTTCACCTCTTCGCACGGCGGCCAGTAGC
>DATDKN010000359.1:0-3912 GCA_036519995.1 Terrimicrobium sp.
GTGACGATACGAGAGTGCTTTTCCGAGACCTAGCTTAACGATGCGTTGCGCATTGTCGGGCTGGTCATGCGAACGCGGGATGATCAGTTGCGGGACGCCTGCTGCGATGCACTTGGCTGTCGTTCCGATCCCGCCGTGGTGGACAACGGCCTTGCAGCGGGGAAATAGGTCCTCGAAACGAGCGTGCGCGACGTGGAAGGCGTTGTCTGACACGGCTGCGGAAGCATCAAGACTGATAAGCAAACATCTGAGATTGAGCTCGCGCGAGACCTCAAGCGCCCGGGATTGAAAATGCCCAATATCAAAATTGGCTGAGCCGTGAGTCCATACCAACGGCGGCTCACCCGACTTCAGGAAGTTCTCAAGAGAATCGGAGAGAGGACGTGTTTTGCTGACAATCGGAAATCCAAATTGTCGCACGCGTCCTGGCCAGTCAGGCTGTGGAGCCGCAAACCAGCGTGGGAACAACGCTGCCACCCCCTCTGCTCCATGAAGCGCGTCATGAAAGAAACTCTGGAGGGGAGGGAGACCTATTCCGTCGCGAAAGGCATTCAGTCGCCTTCGGACGCGCTCCCAAACGAGCACGTCGACTAAAGCAAAGAAGAGCCGCTTGATCCAGCGTGGTGCTAGGGTCAGCCATGCCAACTCTTCCATGAAGACGGGGCACTCGTAGACGCTTCGAAAGAGCGCAGGCTGCATATGGAGGGTTAACCGTGGAATTTTTGCCGCCTCTGCCACCGACGCGGCAGCCAGGGCCAGAGTGGACAGGACAATGAGATCGAAATCGTGCTTGGTGACCTCGATCGCCTGTCGATAAGCTGGAAGGGTCTTGATCATCCCTTCCATGACCAAGCCGGGCCCGTGCATGCGGCTCCAGATCCGAGGATCTCGTGCGAATCGAAGGAACTCTTCCTTCGTGCCGACGGGAATCCACGGGTATCCTCGTTCCTCGATAAGCGGTCCATAGTGAGGAGTAATCACGAAAGTTGGTTCGTGTCCTCGGGCAGCCATGCCCTCCGCAAGCCACAAGAGTGGGTTCACGTCTCCCTCGCTTCCGAATGGAACGAAGAGGACTCGGAGTGGCACGGTTAAGGTGGGAGGCGTGAGCTGAGAGTGGGCCCGATCAGCCTTGAATCTCAGCCACCTCTTCCGGCGCCAACGTCACATCGGCATGAGGAAAGATTTCCTCGACCTGCCGGGCATTCCTTGCCCCAATAATTGCGCCTGTTACGGCCGGATTCTGCAGCGTCCATGCCGCCGCCACCGCGCCTGGAGAGACGCCGCGCCGATCCGCCACCACCTTAACTCGCTGGGCGATCGTAAGATTCTCGGAAAGCCTCGGCTCTTGAAATTCTGAGTTCTTGCTGCGCCAGTCGTCCGCGGCAAGCGTGGCGACGCGCTCGCGGGTCATTGTGCCAGTAAGCAGTCCGGAACCCATCGGTGAGTAGGCGATTACGCCAATTCCTTGTTCTTTGCAGTAGGGGAGGACACCGTTCTCGATTTCGCGGCGGATCAGTGAGTAGGGCGGCTGCAGGGACGTTATCGGAGCGATGACTTGCGCAGCCTGGAGTTCTTCCCGGCTAAAGTTCGACGCGCCGATCCAACGGACCTTTCCCTCTTTCTGCAACGCTGCGAGGGTCGCCCATCCCTCCTGCGTCTCCGACAAATCGTCCGCTGGCCAGTGAATTTGGTAGAGATCAATCACTTCGGTGTTCAGCCGGCGAAGACTGTTCTCGCATTCACGGCGAATTGAATTCGCCCTGAGGGAATAGTCGACCTCTCGCTTCTCGTTCCAGATCATACCGCACTTGGTGAAAACGTAAGGCTTCGGCCCGGACCACGCCGCCAGAGCCTTGGCCACGACCTCTTCGGAGTGTCCCAAGCCATAAACCGCGGCCGTGTCGATCCAGTTGATACCGAGTTCGAGAGCGCGATGGATTGCGGCCATCGAGTCGCTGTCGTCTTGGGTGCTCCAGGCAAATTGCCAGCCAGCGCCACCGGCCGCCCATGCCCCAAATCCAAATCGCGTAATCCGCATGTCTGAGTTTCCAAGAAGGCTCGTCTTCATGGAGAAGAAGAAATCTGACTCGCTCTCAACTTTCAACTGCGCGCGGCGTCTTTTCGCATATTGTTCGACCATGCCATCCAACGTTCTTGGTGGGGATCTACAGTGCTGCTGCCTGCAGCCGGCCACGGGGTTCTATCGAGATGGCTTTTGCCGCACCGGTCCTGGCGATATCGGACTGCACACAGTTTGCGCGGTCATGACTGCGGAGTTTCTGCAATTTTCGCGCTCTCGAGGAAACGACCTGATCACACCCCATCCGGAGTTCGGGTTCCCTGGCCTCGTCGCCGGAGACCGTTGGTGCCTCTGCGTCAGCCGGTGGAAGGAGGCTTTGGATGCCGGGGTGGCTCCGCCGATCATCTTGGAAGCAACGCACGCATCGACAATCGAGTTTGTTTCCCTGGAGGATTTGACTGCGAATGCGGCAGACGTTGAATAGTGACTATGAAAAAGCGCGTTCTCTTTTTGCTCGGAACCGGGTTCGAGGAAATCGAGACGGTCACGCCCATTGACCTGCTTAGGCGAGCCGAGGCCGAGGTGATCGTCGCCTCAGTGAGCGGCGAGCAACTCGTCACCGGGCGCAGCCAAATTACGCTTCGCGCCGATGCGGCACTCGCCGACGTCGCCGAGCAAGAGTTTGACCTTTTGGTGGTCCCCGGCGGGCCAGGCGTGAAAGCGCTTCGAGCGGACGGACGCCCGGCCAAACTTGCCCGAGCGTTTCACAAATCAGGGAAAATGGTCGCAGCGATTTGCGCTGGCCCGACCGTCCTCAAAGACGCTCACTTGCTGGAGGGCAAGAGGTTTACGGCGCATTTCTCGGTTTTTGAAGAACTGCCGGAGGCGCTCGCCGACCAGAGAGTGGTTCGAGACGAAGTGATCCTAACTTCACGAGGTGCCGGCACCGCGGTCGACTTCGGTCTTGCCTTGGTCGAGGCGCTTTTCGGAGCTGAAAAATCAAACGAAATCGCTCGTTCGATAATGGCGTGAGCCTGCGTCAGGCTTCCGCGAATGCCGCCGCCATCATTCCCTGGCCCGCTTCCGTCGTTTGTTGGTGCTTGGGCGGACCCCGGTGACATATTTCCACGACTGCCGAAAGCTCGCGTCCGGCTCCCGGACCCAGTCGCGCAATGCGGTGGCGTGATGAAACAGGCCCGCCGTCTCCAGCTGGAGACCGAGATATTCCGCAAACCGGCGCGGTTCCTCGTATTCCTCGATCCAATCGCCATTGGAGAGCGGTGCGAACCCAGCGTCGACCAGCCATTCACCCAGGTGAAGTCCGGCGCGACTGTTCCCTCCATTTCTTTCCTCCAAATCTCGATACGCGTTAATTGCGCGGCCGAGAGCCATCGGCAGCGGGCTGATCTCAATTGCATCCCAATCTGGGGTGCTCAGCGCCACGAAGCCTCCGGGTCGCACCACTCGGTGAAATTCCCGCAGAGCCTTCAGGGGCTCGCTCAAATGCTCGAAGAGATCGAGGGAAAAGACAACGTCGAAAGAATTGTCGGGAAAAGGCATCTCGTAAGCCGAACCCGCGACAAACTCCAGATTTACGATTTCGCGCCCCTCGGCGAGACGGCGGCCCTGATCGAGCTCCGAGGAGGAGACGTCGAGAGCAGTCACTTTGCCTGGAAAGACGGCATCAGCAATGTCGGCGCTGATCGTGGCCGGACCGCAGCCCGCATCTAGAACTTCCAGATCGGTTTGCAAGAAAGGAGTGAGGAAGAAGCCGTGGCTGTCAAGGTCGCGCACGGCCATGAAGCTAAACGCGTTTGGCGTATGTCCCGGCGTGTAGTTTTCTTTTATTGTTGTGGGATTCATGGTTGTTTTCTTGTGTGAACCCCGGTCTG
>DATDKN010000360.1:0-2476 GCA_036519995.1 Terrimicrobium sp.
CCCATCTGGGTGGACTTCATTCAAAACGCCTCGGCGTGGAAATATATCGCGCAAAACTTCGTCGTTCCCGGCAACCTTCAGAGTGTCGAGCTCTGCCGCACATCAGGCGCTCTCGCCACTTCTGAGTGCAAATTTGCGAGAACAAGCTACCAGGCCCAACTCCCCCAAAATATGATCCCTCGAAAGCATTGCGTCGATCACACCGGATTTCTGGCCAGCTTTCCGACCACCAGCTCTGGCAGCAATCCTGCACCGGCAAGCTATGGGTCGAGCGCCGACGCTTCCCCACGAGCAGTGCCTGTCGCCCCTGCGGTGCCGTCGCAGGCTCCCCCGCTAACGGCGCAGGCCGTCGCTGTTCCGGCCGGACCACCGCCGAGTCTCGCCGGTCCAATTCCACCACCAGCCTTCGGTTCGCCGCCGATGGCGCCGCCAGGCTTCGCCTCTTCGGCTGTTCCCGCCGCCGCCGTAAGCGAGACAACTGCCGAGCAGACCCCTCCCCCAGGTGCAAACTATCGAATGATCCGCCGGCAGAATGGCTTCATTTTCGAACACTCCCACTGAAGGACCGGCTTCCTGTACAATCTTGCCCGAAGAAGCGGTTTCAAGAGGCGGGACGGCTCCCGCATTTGCATTGAGCGTGCGCCGTTGGTGCAAAGCTTGCCGGGCGAAGCTCACCCGTCTGTAGAACGATGTCCCGATCGTCGGGCTCCGCTTGTAGCGAGGAGCGAAACTTTCGCATCTCGTCTCTCTGGGACAGATGCTAAGATCGCGGATTCGAAAATTTGTAGAGGCGCTTGACACAAACGCCCTACAACTCGTCCCGGTCTCGGCCATATGATTCTTACACTGCCTTACTGGTCACTCCAAGTTCTTGCGGAGGAAGTCGGAAAACGCCAAGACTGAGGAGAACAGGAAATCAGGCCGCATCTGTTCGAGTTCGGCAGCGTTGGCGGTCGGCGCCCACGCTGCCGCGGCGATCTTGATGTTGTAGTCCCGACACGCCTTCACGTCACTGGGAGCATCCCCAACGTACAATATTTCCTCGCGGGCGAGCGAGAACTCCTCGATTACCTCTTCGATCCTCCGGTCCTTTACCGGCCCCGAGGAGGCGCCCGTTTTGATGACGTCGAAATAGTCTTCCAGTCCATAATTTTCCAGCGTGAGCTCGGTACTTCGTCTCCCCTTTCCTGTGATTAGGCCGACGAAAATTCGCTTCGCCTTCAGATAGGAAAGAATCTCTGGAATGCCCTCGAAAGGACTTGGCCAGCGGCAGTGCAGCTCTTCATATCGACGCAGGTATCGGTCCAATCCTTCTGCGCGTTGTTCGGGTAGGAGCACAGCAATCGTCCCTTCCTCAGACGGACCGAAGGTCGCAACAATTTCGTCGTCCGTGAGGGTGCGCCCCACCAATGGCTCGATCGACTCACGGAATGCCGTGATGCAGAGCGGCAGCGTATTACCGATCGTGCCATCCAGGTCGAGCAGAATTGCTTTCACGCGAAGGTCAAAGTGAGCGCCGTTTTCGCTTGTATGCGGTGGAAGCGTTGCTGAAAGGAACCGAGAATACAACTTTGACCTTCCCGAAGCCTGCGGGATCGGAAGCGAGAGCGGCATCGGCCTTGCCATCGCGGTTTTTGTAACGTCGGTGTCCCCACCGCTGGGGAACTCATCGACCGTGGGGGACCCGGTCTCTACAACTCTTCGGAGAAAGCAGCCCCGCCACCAAACCAGCGCAATGTCCAGGCAGCGTCTCTCTGGAAAACAGCGGGCTCGACGAGACGCCGGGCACCACACGCGAGACGCGCATGCTCTCCAGAGCGCTTCAGTCGTAACACTCCTTCAGCCAGCCGCAGGCTTCTGGAGATTTAGCGTGAAGGCGAGGCGAGTTCCAAAGAACCTGTGCTCGCGAAATCCGGAGGCCTCCGCAAGTTGCGTCACCTTGCGACGACTTTGAAAATGGGGATCAAAGATGAGTTCGGTCACCGAAAGCATGCCCCCCGGTTTCAGGGCATTAAAAATCTCAAGCAGCGCCGCCTGTTGATTCGGAATCTCGCCGAGCACTGCCACCAAGAGAGCCCGATCAAAGTAATTGCGCTCCAATTTTCCCTCACCCGCGCCTGCTTGAACAAAACGGATGTTCGGAACGTTCGCATTTTGGGCCTTTTCTTTGGCACGCCTCAGCATTCCATCTTGGATATCGACGGCGACCACCTCGCCTTTGGGAACGCGCTCGGCCAAAGGAACGGCAACTCTTCCGGGACCACAGCCGACGTCCAGCACCGCCATGTCGGGTTCAAGCTCCAGATGCTCAATGATGGTCGCCGCGCGGTTCGTTCGCGTAAACGGATTGTCGAGCTCTACAAACCAGCGCAACCAAACCGGACACGGTAGCGAACGACGACGCGATGCCAAACGCCAGGTGAAGCTGACGAGCAAAAGCAGCCCGACAATTCCCAAAAGAATGCCCAACTTTCTC
>DATDKN010000361.1:0-11334 GCA_036519995.1 Terrimicrobium sp.
ACAAATACCCGCACGAGATCCTCGAGGGAGAACGACGCTGCGTGGCGGTGGCGCGGGCGCTCGCCCACGGCACCAGGATTGTCTTGCTCGAGGAACCGACATTAGGAATGTCCTCGCAGAAGAGAACACGTATTTTGGAGCTACTTTCCGCAGTGCTAAGAATTGGAGCTGTGGATGCCATTGCGCTCTTTACGGCCGATCGTAGAGGCTTAGACAACTTACCCACTCGCTATCTTGACCTCTCACCCGCCCAGGCCCCACTCTCCTTACCGTTGGCCTTGAGTTGGGAGGAAGTCCCTTCGGCGGGAAGGGGGAACTGAACAAGCCGTGAAGCAATCTCAATCCAAGGTTTAGAAGATGCGTTTGAGCTCGGTCCAGAAAAGCATTCTGATTAACCTGTTGATTGGAGCTTTCCTCCTGGCCTTGGTGGCATATGTGCTCTGGGCCCGCAAATTGGAGGTTGTTAAGCAAACCGCGGTCGATTTCATGGTCCCGTTGGATGAAGACTCGATCGAAACTGTCTTCATCGCTGAAGACGTGACGGGCATCCGCAGAGACAAGAGCCCAGTCGTGTGCCGTGGCGTAAGAATAGGCGTCATTGAGAGGGTGGGTAAACCGCAATTGAAGTCAGATGGAACCATCGAGATCCGACTGGTTGCGCGAATTCAAAAAGATTATGGCGGCAAGGATTGGCGCTTTAGCAACGAAGCCAGAGTGCAAACCAGCGCCCTAACCGGGGGGTTCCTCGCCGCGGGTATCGAACTCATCTTCGATCCGGTCGGCGGCTATAACCTAATCGGGCACGAGTTTCGCATTGCGCCCGCCAAGCAGTCGGTCGACGATGCTACCGAGGCGGTCCGAGACCTCTCGCGGTCAATTCAGAGAACTTTCGACCAGCTCAATGCGCCAGCTGAGGACCTTTTGGCTGGGCCGGAAACCAAACTCGATCGTCTTCTCGAAACGTGGCGCGTCGTCGCAGAGAGACTCGGCAATGAACTGGATCGGTCGGACGGTGATTCGTTAATCGCCAAGTCGCGCCTGCTGGTCGATCAGACAGGGGACTTTTTCCGATCTTCGGACAAACGGTTTGACGAGGTTCACAATGATCTTCGCGACGTCTTCGGCGAGACGCCTTCAGAGCGACGTGCACTCCGGCGCAAGGCGAATGAACTTTTGGATTCCGCGGACGCGCTCACATCTCGCGTCGGAGATACTTTTATGGGCAGACTTCTCATCCGCTCCGAACAAAGAAAAGCGAAAGACGCCGAACGCTTGAAAGCTACTCCCTCGCAGGAAAAAAGGAGACCAGGCGCCAGCCGGGAATCTACCGGTGGCCGTTGAGGACGTGCAGCAGCCTCTTCACGGACTCGCGACGGAGTCTTGCGGAGGCGCAATTGCCGGGTCAGTGAGAGCGTCAAGCTGTCCCTGGAGCTTGATGATGTCTTCACTCGTATCGCTCTTCTGTCCGTCGGGATTTGTGAGAGTCTGGCGAATCTCGAGGCTTCTCTGATAGTGCTGTTTCGCGAGATCGTTCTGCCCTTGTTTTTGTGCAATTTCGCCGAGTTGCCCGAGGACTTGCGCTAAACCTTTCTGCCACTCGGCGCTGCCAGGCTCCCGATTAGCCAGCTCTTCACGGACCTTGAGTGATTCCGTGTAGGAACGCACCGCGTCCTGAATTTTGTCCTGAGACAAATAGAGCTTTCCAAGTTTCTCCAGCACTGTCGAAAGCTCATGCCTGGCGCCGAGATTAGAGATGTCTTGATCGGCGAGCGTCTCTCGAATTTGCAGGGCTTCGCTGTAGGCGTTCTGGGCTTCATCGGTCCTTTCGAGTTTAGTCAGAGCATCGCCCAGCTTTTCCAGGCTTGAACACAGGCCGCGTTTCCAACCTGCATGCGAAGGATCCTTATCCGCCAGTGTCCGCCGAATAGCCAAAGTCTGCTGATATACGCCCAGCGCCTGTGCAATCTTGTTTTCTGCCATTAGAACATCGCCGACTTTTTCGAGATTGATCGAAATGCCACTCTGCAACGTCGCGTTCGACGGATTTTGATGCGCCAGAAGCTTTCGGATTTCGAGGGACTCGTAGTAAACCTTGACGGCTTCCTCATGCTTTCCTTGCGCTTCGAGAACGTCTCCGACTTTGCTCAGGCTTATGGAAAGATCGTTCTGCCAAATCGAATTCGCGGAATCCCGCTCAACAAGCGATTTACGGATGACATAGCCATGCTGATAAGCTTGGAAAGCCTCGGAAAGCTTCCCTTGGCGAGTGAGCAGATCTCCGATCCGGAGGAACGTTGTCGCCAGATCACTCTGCCAGGTCAAGTTGTTTGGATCGAGCTTGGTCAGTGAATCAACAAGTTCGTGTGAGCTTTTAAAGGCCTGATAAGCTTCATTGAGTTTGCCCTGCCTCATGAGCACTCCGCCCACTTTGGCATCGCTGATCGCCAGATCGCGCCGCCATTGATTCTCTTCAGGATTCTTCTCGCTAAAGGCCCGCCGGATGTCACGAGCTTTCTGATGTGTTTGCAAGGCTTCGGCCAGTTTTCCCTGCCTGGATTGAACGTCGCCGATTTTCTCGAGCGCGCCGGCGAGGTCGCGTTGCCAAAGAGAGTTGGCCGGGTCCTGCTCGATCAACTCTTGGAGGATCTTTCTCGAATCCTCATAGGCCTCGAACGCCTTCGTTAAGTTGCCTTCAGCAGCCAACACATTGCCAATCTGTTGATAACTCGTCGCCAGATTGTGCTGCCATCCAGTTTCGGAGCGATTCTCGGCGGCCAACTTTCTGGACAGATCCACAGCCTGTTCAAAGCTTCGCCGAGCTTCGGGCAATTGACCGGCAGCGAACAGCTGAACGCCGCGATTGATCAGGGCGTCGGTCTTCCTGTCGAGACTCCTCGCGTCCGCCGTTTCCCCGACGCCTTCGAAATATTCGAACGTCCTTTGATGGATATCCTTCAAGAGCTCCAGACGGCCGATTGGTTCGAGCTTCTTCTGAAGGTCATAAACCATGAAAGAGACGAGGTTCTCAGCACGGTCCCGCTCGACGATTGCTTGCCTGGCGTTCCTGGCCGCGAAAACTCCCGCCACCGTGGCGATGATGCCAAGCACGGAGAGGCCCCCAATCACGGCACCAATTGTGTAGCGCTTGCGCTGCCGCTGGGCGCGATCGTGGTTGAGAGAGGCAGATATGTATTCCTCGAGATCACGCGAAAGAAGCTCAGGGGATTCCTTTTGCAGCTTTTCGGCCAGGTTGAGAGGAAGTCCCGCGGCCAGAAGCAGCGAGGGGTCTTTTCCATTGGCAAGCCAATCGGCCTGTGAACGGTCAACTTGGTTGCGGATTCGCAGCTTTTCGCGATTCGAGGCGATCCAAGATTTCAGGCGCGGCCAGGAGCGCAACAAAGCTTCATGAGCGACGCTGACGGCGCGCTTGCCGTTTTCTGCCTGGGTGGCAACCAGCAGACGGGCATCGATGAAGGAATCAACAAGCGTCCGGGCTCCGGGTAATTCTGACGGGTCCGTTTCAGATTTTCGATACGGATTCAGGAGGAGATCATCGTAGAGTGCTGTTCGGCGCACGGGTACATTCGCGCCGGTAGAAAGTGAAAGGAGCTTACCGAAAACGGCGTTCAGGCACGTTGCTTGACGATCTTGAGGGAGGACCGCGAGGCATTCGTCTGCCTTATGGGCGATCACACCCTCCAAGCGCTTGAACGACTCGTAGTCCACCCACCGCAGGAACCCGTCTCCCCTTTGCGCCTGGCGCACGTAGAGCTCCTCGAGTGCAAACTCCAGTAAAGGTAAAACCTGAGGATCCTGAGCGGCGGCATCGCGAAGAGCTTCATCAAGCGACTGGCGATTTTGTGGCTCGACGTCAAAGCGCAGCCCAGCCACTTGCGCAGGCTTGCGGATGATCTGGCCGATTTCAACAAGGGTGGGTGGCGCCAGATGGTACGAAGCGGTGCCCTGAGCGAGTTCGAGGAGGACCGGGTACTCCGCAACCCGGTGATAGAAATCGCTGCGCAACGTGGTCAGAATCACGGCAAAGCCCGACCGAGCCAAGCGGGACATCGTCTCGACAAAAACTCCGCGGTTTTCCGGAGAGACATCACCGGTAAAAAGCTCATCAAGCTGATCAATCAGTAGCGTTAAACATGGCTTAGGTGGAGCCAGAGTTCGAAGGCGAGCTTCTAAAGCCTTCGCATCAGCGTTGCGATTTTCAGCCCGGTATCTATGAATCAGCTCGCTGACCTCAACCTCCTGTCTGGCGCGTTCCCGTTCACTGGCAATGAGGAGTCCGCTCTGGATTTTCTCGATGACGGCTTCCGCTCCTCCTTGCTGGAATCTGTCAGCCAGCGTCTCCGCTGTTGACCCATGGACCACCAGCTCGGGTAAACCGCTTTCACCGAGCACCGTTTGGGCCAGCCCTAAGAACACGTTACCCTCAGCATCGGAGGGCTTCATGACTGCTCGCCTCCAGAGGCCAATTCCATCGATGACGCCTGGTTCCACCAACGTAGGCATCACACCGGCCCGCGCCAGCGACGACTTCCCCGATCCGGAGGCACCCAGCATCAGGAGGAACCCTCGGGGATCGTCCTTATCGATCTGCGTTTTTCTTAGGCTCTCCAAGGCCGCCCCGATCTCGCCAGTTCGACCGAAGAAGATCGGAGCGTGCTCAAACTCGAACGGTTCCAACCCACGAAACGGCGAACCGGCCGTCCAGGTCGCTCGCACCGGAATCTCGCTGGTCCCACGTTCCGGAAGCTCGGGGCATCGACGGTCCACAATCTTGCGTAGCTTGATCTCAATGAGTTCCTCGAACTCAGCGAGGGTTTTGTAGTCGGTGAAAGACCCGACGAAGACATCCTCGCTCGTATCACGCGTCCAGCGATCAATGAATTGCTTGAGGGCGCGCCACTGAGCAATGCGTTCGTCATGAACCTCCGGAGGATCAGGAGGAAAGGGAGGAATCGTCCGATTGATCCAGACATGAAGTTCGGGCAACCCCGCTCGCCGTTTTTGGCCCTCCAAAGCATGCGCAATCTCATATTCAGTCCCGGATTGCGCGGGCGTGCCATCGGGAAGCTTGCTGGCCGAGTGCAATCGCGAACCAAGTCGTGACCATAAAAAACAGAGGACCACGTCAAAATCGGCGGGATTCGGTATCTGAGCTTGGAAAGATTTAGAAAAGTCGAACGGTTCGTACTCCCAAAAGTAGGTCTCTAGAACAACACGCTCGGCAAATTCGGCGTTCAATCGGCTAATTACCTCACGGGCTATTCGTCGCTCATGCGCAACGTCGCCAGGCGACGAGAGGAAAATGCGGATTACCGGAAACCCTGTGGACGCTGTTTTCAATTCAAGCAATCAGAACATCTGGAGCAGAAAAACGCAATTCGCCCGAGAAAAGTGCGAAGACCCGGCAACTGCGGCAACCCCCGGATATTTTGAATCGTAACCACGTCATTATCCCCAAGATCCGAAGGTTTTGTAGAGATTGTTACGCGCAACAAGTACGGAATAGGGCACAAGTTTATCGAACGAAAGGGTTACTTAAGCAATTCTTTGTCGACCTGATAGATCTTGAAGTATGGATTTTGCGACACCAGCTGCAGGTAGTTCGGAGATCGGGAGGGGGTTCGAAACAGGGTGACCGCGAGTTGATTAGATGGTTCGCTTGTTTGGCCGAGCACGGTGTAGGAATTGTCAAGCAGTCGGTCCGCGTCGCAGACCACCACGAAATCAGCGTCCCTCATTCGAAGAATGGACTTGGCTTCCTCTTCATTCTGTGAAGCGAAGAAGCGAGCAGTATCCAAAGTGCCTGCCAGACTCTCGTGTGAACTGCCCGCCACACCGTTTTTCCCGGACCAATACACCAATTGAGGTGTCAGCCACCACGGAGCGAGGATTCCGTCACCGTTAAGACTCTTAATGGCCTCGGCCGCACGACGAAGTTGCTGGGTTTCATGGAGGTTATCGATTACGGAACGCGCAGTTTTTCCATGCGGAAATAGCTCATTGTCAAGCGTCAGAGCGACCGGCCAGAGACTTGCGATGAAGAGCGCGTAGCCAAGCCAGCGCTGGCGGACCAGCGCCAGCGCAAACGGCATCGCAAGTGCGCCGCTCACGGCAAGAAAATAGCCCCACCTCGCATGCCAGCCGGTCAGTGCACCCATGGAGAGTAAAAGCACCAGCCACAGCCAGCAGATCGTTTCATCTCGTTTATATGCCATCCACGCCAAGCCAAATGGCAAAAGCAGAGACAGCCACCCGACCCATGCGATAGAGGCGGAGACTGGATTGAATGCTTGCAATTCGCCGATTCTGCCAGCCCACTGCAGGAACGAGGACATCGGATTTCGCTCGAGACCAGCGCTTGGAAGCCCCTCAAGCAGAATCGCTACCAGGGCGATCATTGCTGCCATCGCCAGGGAGAGGATCCACGTCTTTGCCAGAGACTGACTGCGCCACACAAACACGCGGACAATTAGCACAAGTGCCAGAATCAGAAGCGGTTCAAACCAGGATACCCAAAGCGCACAACCCCAGGAAAGTCCCCACCATAATGAAGTCGCCGACGACCGGCTCGTCCACAGAACCGCTTCTGCCATTAGCCCACTAGCGATTGAGAGCAAGATTAGCGACTGGTGGTCGGGCCTGCCTACCGCGAAACCGTGCAGGATTACTGGCGAAGTCGAGAGAAGCACCATCATGCTCCATCGATAGGGGATGGTCTTCGCCTCAGCCCAAAGCCCTGCCATTATAATGAGGAAGGCGCCCAACAAGGGTGAAATCCACGCACCGGCGATATCTAGATCGACTCCGGGGCCGAGAAGCCGGCCGAATCCAACGATCAGGTAATCCATGGGTGCGGTCGTATGCGGACGAACTCCATAGGGGTAGTTCTCGAACGCGTGCCGAGTAACCAAGGTGCCTGGTTGTTTCGAAATGATTCGCGCCCGCGTCATCCGTGAATAGCAGTCCGCGTCCACGAAGTGCACTCCGTCCGGCAGGAAGATAAACCGAGCTTTCTGAGCTTGAAGAAAACCAAAGATCCCCAGGCAAACGACAATTCCGGCTAAGGAGGCGAGTTTTTGTATTACCCCCAACATCTTGTGGGAGCCAGAGTCCGGCCCCACTAAATACTGCATATTTGATCGCCTTCTAGGGTAAAAAAACATTGTGTATCAGGCCGAGCATTCGTATCTTCTGGGGTTTATAGGTATTTGCAAATTTGTAGAGATTTTGATGCCCCAAGATTTGACGCTTTCCCCAAGATCCGAAAAGTACGACGCTTCGAAAATAGACAAGCTCGAGGGCCTTGCCGGGGTCCGTCAGCGCCCCGGGATGTATATCGGGCCGACCGACGAGCGAGGCTTACATCACTGTGTCTTCGAGGTACTCGACAACTCGATCGACGAGCATCTAGCTGGCTACTGCTCTCGTATTGATGTGACCCTGCATGTCGACGGGTCATGCTCGATCAAGGACAACGGGCGCGGCATTCCTGTGGATATCCATCCGAAGTTCAAGGTGCCGGCAATCGAGCTGGTGCTGACAAATTTGCACGCGGGTGGCAAGTTTGGCCAGGGGGCCTACAAATTTTCCGGCGGGTTGCACGGGGTGGGCGCGAAATGTGTTAACGCGCTTTCCGATTGGTTCAAAGTGGAGGTCTCACGCGACGGGAAGGTCTATCACATGGCGTTCGCACGGGGTGTCACGACACAGAAACTCATCGTCGTCGGCGATCTAAAAAACAAGAAACACACCGGGACGCTGATCACGTTTCTGCCCGATCCGACGATTTTCAACATCACGACCGAGTTCCAGTTTCCGAAGCTCGCGGCGCGTTTGCGTGAATTGGCGTTTCTCAATCCCGGGCTGGAGATCAATCTCACCGACGAGCGCGCGGAACCGCCGAAGCATGAGCAATACTTGTATAAGCTCGGCATCGAGGAGTTCGTCAGACAAATGGGCGAAAACAAGCAGCTCTTGCATGCCAAACCGATTGTTCTCGAAGGCAAGCGTCGGGTCCGGTTTCGAAACAAGGACCAGCAAGAGGTCGAAGACGACATGTTTGTGGATCTCGTGCTGCAGTATAACGACAGCTACAACGATCAGATCCTCTGCTTTACCAACGCCATTCCAAACCCCGATGGAGGCACGCACGCGACTGGATTTCGCACCGCTTTGACGCGAGCAATCAATCAATATGCCCGCCAAAATAACTTGGTGAAGGAGAAAGATCCACCCATCTCCGGCGACGACGTTCGCGAGGGGCTGATCACTGTTCTTTCCATCAAACATCCCTGGCCAGGTTTTGAGTCCCAAACCAAGGTCAAGCTGGTTACCCCGGAGGTTGAGGGCATCGTGTCGTCGATCACTTACGAAGGATTGATGACCTTCTTCGACCAGACTCCGTCGGTGGCCAGGCGAATTGTCGATAAAGGCCTGACTGCCGCCCGGGCGCGGGAAGCAGCCAGAAAGGCCCGCGAAACCGTTCGCAAGGGCGCACTGACCGGAGGAGGCCTTCCTGGAAAGCTAGCCGACTGTTCGGAGCGTGATCCGACTTTGACCGAGCTATACATTGTCGAGGGCGATTCGGCCGGAGGCTCTGCCAAGCAGGGGCGCGACCGTCGGTATCAAGCGATTTTGCCTATTCGTGGCAAACTGATCAACGTCGAGAAAGCGCGCTTGGACAAGGTCCTGCAGAACTCGGAGATCCAAACCATGATCACAGCGGTGGGCACCGGCATCGGTAGCGGCGATCAGGAGGGCGCGTTCAACATTGCCAAGCTGCGCTACGGCCGGATCATTATCATGACAGATGCCGATGTCGACGGCTCGCACATCCGCACTTTGTTGCTGACGTTTTTCTACCGGCAGATGCCCGAGCTAGTCAAACAGGGCAAGATTTTCATTGCCTGTCCGCCGCTCTACCTCATCAAGCGAAAGAAACGTGAGGAATACGTGGATGATGATGCGCAACTCAATCGCATCCTGATTTCTCTCGGCGCGGAGGAGGTCAAACTAAAGAATCTTGCCGATGGCAAGGTCTTCACGGCATCGCAGCTTAAGGATATTCTCGAACTTCTGGAACGGCTTTCCAAGTTTAGCGATGCGATCAGGCGGCATGGAGGCGACTTCGAGGAATACCTCCGGGAACGTGATCCGAAAACCGGCGCGTTACCCGCTTACCTGGTCAAAATACGCGAGGGCAATGTCGAATGGGTAACCTACTTTCCAGGCGAGGCCGAAATGCGGGCGTTTCATGAAGAGAATCGCGACCTGAATTTGTTCGAGGACGAGTTGGAGGGCGGAAATTCCGACGTGCCTCGGTCCGACGGCGACTCGGAGCAAGGGGAGAGACTGCGAAAGCAAGATGGTGGCATGCGACGCCGCGCCAGCCTGGTTGAACTGCATGAATCACACGCCGTCCAGAAGCTGATTAGTGAACTCGCTCGCAAAGGACTCAAGGTTGAGCACTTTGCCGACGGTGATCATCCGATCTTCGGGTTGGTCGAGGGAGAAGGCGACAAAACCGTCGCTCACTCGGTATTCTCGGTTCCAGAGATTCTTGCCAAGGTGCTTGAGATCGGCAGAAAGGGCATGCAAATCCAGCGGTTTAAGGGTTTGGGCGAAATGAATCCGAAGCAGCTCTTTGAGACGACGATGAATCCCGACAAGCGTAAGCTCATGAAAGTGGATCTGAACGACGATAACGCCGTCGAGGCCGATCGCATGTTCACGATCCTGATGGGAGATGTTGTCGAACCGCGACGCCAATTTATTGAGGATAACGCCCTCAATGCCCGGCTCGATGTATAGGGCCAATCCCCACAGGAGCCTCGAAGCGGCATGATGGGTTTTCTGGCGATCGTTGCTTCGCAGGCGAAGGTCGCCTCGCCGTCCTAGTTGCCTCGCATGTATACGCACAACGAACGCGTCGAGAAAGTCGATGTCGCCGAGGAGATGTCGAAGTCGTTCCTCGACTATTCGATGTCGGTTATTATTTCACGAGCTTTGCCGGACGCCCGCGATGGCCTCAAGCCTTCGCAGCGCCGCATTCTCTATGCCATGCACGAGCTGAGTCTCTATCCGCCCCGCAAGCATATGAAATGTGCAAAGATTTGCGGCGATACCTCGGGCAATTATCACCCGCACGGCGAGGCGGTCATTTATCCGACGTTGGTGCACATGGCGCAGAATTGGGCCATGCGCGAGACGCTGGTGGATCCTCAAGGCAACTTCGGATCTGTCGAGGGGGATCCGCCGGCGGCAATGCGGTACACCGAGGCGCGGTTTACCCCGTTAGGTGGCACACTCCTTGACGATCTCGAAAAGGATACGGTGGATTTTGTGCCCAACTACGATGAGCGGCTGACCGAGCCCGTCGTTTTCCCCGCCTCGTTTCCCAACCTCTTGATCAACGGTGGCACCGGCATTGCCGTCGGCATGGCCACAAACATCCCGCCGCACAATCTAAGCGAAGTAATCGACGGTCTTTGCGCGCTGATCGACGATCCCGACATCGCAATTGAGGGCTTGACGCAACACATTAAAGGACCGGACTTTCCGACGGGTTGCCTTATTCAGGGCATGGCGGGCACAAGATCTTACTTCGAGACAGGCCGCGGATCGGTGCGCGTGCGTGCTCGCCTGGCGACCGAGGAAGTTAAAGGCGGTCGCGAGAATATTATCGTCACGGAAATTCCTTTCGGAGTGAACCGCGCAGAGCTCGTCAAGCGGATTGCCGAGCTGGTCAACGAAAAAGTCCTCCAGGGCGTCAGCGATGTGCGCGATGAATCGGATGAGAACACCCGCGTGGTCATTGAACTGAAGCGAGATGGCAACCCAAAGGTCCTCATCAACAATCTCTACAAGCACACCGCCCTCGAATCTTCCTTCAGCGTCAACATGCTGGCGATCGACGGAGGCAAGCCCAAGCTTCTCTCGCTCAAGGACGCGATGTCTTGCTACATTGAGCATCGGCGCGAGGTTGTGCTGCGCCGGACACGCTTTCTTCTCCGGCAGGCTGAAGTCGAGGCTGAAAAACTTGAAGGCTACCTCATCGCTCTGGCGAACCTCGATGAGTTCATAAAGATCATTCGCGATTCACGGGACCGTGACGATGCCAAAGCTAAGTTGCTGGCGCTCTCGTGGACTCGCAAAGCCGTCGAACAGATCGGCATTCTTGTGCGCGATGAGGCTCGGATTGTCGAAGGGAGGTATCGATTTACCGAAAAGCAGGTCGGCCACATTCTCGACTTGCGCCTCTATCAACTCACCGGCCTCGAGCGCGAGAGTATCAAAAAGGAATACGATACCCTGCTC
>DATDKN010000362.1:0-2912 GCA_036519995.1 Terrimicrobium sp.
GGCTTGTTCGAGCTGGAAAAGTGGCTTGCCGTGATAGTCGGGAAGATTGAGTCCGATGGCATCTCCGGTGGAGGTCGTTCCACCGTTGGCAGCGGCCTCGACAAAGAACTCGAATCGCTCACCGCCTTTCGCCTTCGCGGTGATCTCGACCTCGCGTCGGTTCAGATTCAAAGCGCGAATGAGCCGGCCATTTTGATAAATTGCTCCCTCAGCCGCGAAACCTTCCGGCCCGAGACTGGTCAGCCGCACCAGAGCAACGACTTCGCGCCCCTTCCAATCCGTAGGGATTTCTCCTTGAAAACGGAACCATACAGTATCCCACAACGAACCCCACATTTCACCAACGGAAAACTGCCGATACTTCGCCTTAAAAGCGCGCTCCGGAGGAACTGGTTCCCCGTGGACGGCCCACGCGGCGACCTCGAGCGGAGCCGTCGGCCAATTGACCAACTTTTCAATGCGTTCGAGAGTCTGTCGGATGCGGCTCTCTGTCAGCAGCGGATGTTTGAGCATTCGAAATTCGCAAAACTAGTCGGCCAACTAACGCTGTCCAGCAGCTTCGTCTCGCCTTCGTGGAAGAACGAGTGAGTTTTCGCTCCTCATCGACTTGGCCCGTGATCTGTGTGTCTTCCCCGCCGGTTCTCAGCGCGTTCTCCATGGAGGCGCTCTCGCCCGTTGCTCTCCCAGCTTTGCTGCCGGCATTAGGCGACGAGAAGCGATGCGATCTGTCGACGGAAGAGCGCAGACCCTCCGCTCGCCGGGTGCCGCACGCATGCTGCCAATGGAAGTTGCGAGGCAGCGACCCGCCCCACAGCCACGACACGTGCACTGGCGAAGAGACTTAGAAATGCCTTCAAGACAGGTGCGCTTGCTGTCACTTCCCCATTAGTCGGCATCCGATTGCTCAACATGCCGAGGCGCTGAGCAAACGAATGCCACGGAAACACGTTCCAGAGGACAAATTCGTCGCTCCGCACCCCAAGGCGAAGCAGCGTGCTCCAGACAATGCTTGCTGTAGGCTCGGAAAACCCCCGCGGCGCCCTCTCCAACCTACTTGTCCGCCGGGGTCTAATTGCAGAGAAAACATCGGTCGGCGCGACGTCCGGATTTGCGCCCAAAAGGATTCGCTCGGAAGTCATGGCGATGCCGGTGAAATGCCCGCCGCGGTAGCCGAGAGCCTCTCCAATTAATGCCAGCTGAGCTTTGCCAATGCGCCCTGACAAGTAGGCCCGCAGTTGCTCGCGCCGAATCCCCGGCGCTTGCCGGCCAATATCGTTGGCAGCATCGACCTGCCACCATGGATTGAAGACCGGTCCTCGTGGAGAGGACTTCAACAGGTTTAAGAGGTGTTCGATGGAGGGGTCGATGTCCCCTACCTTTAACCACCCGTAAAGGGGGATCAAATAGGATGGGAGCGCAAACGGGTGCTCCCCAATCCTTCGTCCTGGGCGCCATCATCGCCGTCGATGCCGAAGAGCGGGAAGCTGAGACATACGGGGTGTTGCCTCAGAATTGCGGTGGACTTTTAGTCGCTTCGGCTATTGTTTTTTGAATCGCTTTCATGTTCAATTGGATTCTCAAGACCATCGTCGGCTCGAAAAATCAACGCGAGCTGCGCCGTATACAGCCTCTTATCGATCAGATTAATGAGATCGAACAGAGACTGGGTGAGCTTTCAGACGACGATCTGCGAGGCAAGACCGCCGCTTGGAAAGAGGAGCTTTCGGCGATCACCGACTCAAACGCTCTCGAGGCGCGCTTGCAGGAAATTTTGCCTGAAGCATTCGCGGTAGTAAAGCAGGGCGCTCGACGCCTTTCCGATCGAAAGCACACCTTTACGGTGTGCGATCAGCCGACGACCTGGGAAATGGTCCATTTCGACGTTCAACTCATCGGCGGAGTGGTCCTGCATCGCGGCCGCATCGCGGAGATGGCGACCGGCGAAGGCAAGACGTTGGTGGCTACTGCACCGGTGTATTTGAACGCTCTCAGCGGACGCGGCGTTCACGTGGTCACCGTCAACGACTACCTCGCCCGCCGCGATGCGGAATGGATGGGCCAACTCTACGCGTTTCTAGGACTTACCATTGGAATCATCCAGCACGATCAGCCGCCGGATCTGCGCCGGGCGCAATACCAGTGCGACATCACGTACGGGACCAATAGCGAGTTCGGCTTTGACTACCTGCGAGACAATGGAATGGCCACCAGCCGCGACCAACAGGTGCAGCGATCGCACTTCTACGCCATTGTCGACGAAGTGGATTCGATCTTGATCGATGAAGCACGCACGCCGCTGATCATCAGCGGCCCCGCGACCATCTCGACACATCAATACGACCGCTTCAAACCGCTTGTCGAACAGCTCGTCCGTAAGCAAACCATGCTTTGCAATCGGCTCTCGACCGAGGCGAAGGAGCTCCATGATGGTGGGAAGAGAGATGGAGCCGGGCGCGTCTTGTTTAAGCTGAAGCTTGGACAACCACGGAACAAAGGTCTCTCGCGGATGATGGAAGATCCCGAGCTCCGCAAATTGGTCGATAAGGCTGAACTCGAGTTTTACAAAGACACCGACGGGAAAGCGGCCCTTGTGGGACTCAAAGAAGAGTTGTTTTTCACGATCGAGGAGCGCCAGCACGATGCCGACCTGACCCAAAAAGGACGCGACTTTCTCAATCCTGACGATCCCGATGCCTTTGTGCTTCCGGATTTGCTCACGGAGTTCGCGGACATAGATAACAAGCCGGATCTCAATGACGGTGAAAAGGCGCAACGAAAGGCGGCACGGCAACAATACTGCGACGCACAAGCGGAGCGCATCCATAACATCTCGCAGCTCCTCAAAGCGTACTGCCTCTATGAGAAGGATGTCGAATACGTCGTCGAAGATAACAAGGTGATCATTGTCGATA